>JAVEVZ010000049.1:0-13250 GCA_034004805.1 Spongiibacteraceae bacterium
TTTCATCACCGCCAAGCACAATGGCGAGCCCGTGGGCGTGATGCAGATACAGCTGGGCCCCACCGGCAACGCCATCGAGACCGCCGCCGCCCTGCGCGAGCGCATGGACCAGCTCGCGGCCTATTTCCCCGCGGGCGTGTCCTATGCCGTGCCCTATGACTCCTCGCTGTTCGTGGAGAGCTCGATCAGCAAGGTGACCCAGACCCTGCTGGAAGCGGTGGGGCTGGTGTTTCTGGTGATGCTGCTGTTTCTGCAGAATATCCGCTACACCCTAATCCCCACCCTAGTGGTGCCGGTGGCGCTGATGGGCACCGTGGCGGTGTTGTACGCCATCGGCTTTTCCATCAACGCATTGACCATGTTCGCGATGGTCATGGCCATCGGCATCCTGGTGGACGACGCCATTATGGTGGTCGAGAACGTCGAGCGCCTGATCGCCACCGAACACCTGTCGCCGCGGGACGCCACCATCAAGGCCATGGGACAGATCACCGGCGCGGTCATCGGCATCACCGTGGTGCTGGTGTCGGTGTTCGTGCCTATGGCGCTGTTCGGCGGCGCAGTGGGCGCCATCTACCGGCAGTTCTCGGTCACCATGGTGGTGGCCATGCTGTTCTCGGCGTTTCTCGCTCTGTCACTGACCCCCGCCCTGTGCGCCTCGCTGCTCAAACCCCAGGCGGTGGAGCACGGCGACAACAAGCGCGGTCTGTTCGGTCTGTTCAACCGGCTGTTCAACCGCACGGCCCGTGGCTACGACCGCGCAGTGAACCGGGTGACCCGGCGCAGCCTGCGCATGCTGGGCCTGTATGCCGGCCTGGTACTGGTGGTGGCGTTTCTATTTGTCCGCCTGCCCACCGGATTTCTGCCCAGCGAAGACCAGGGCCTGATGTTCAATATCATGCTGCTGCCGCCGGGTGCCAGCGCCAACCGCAGTGAAGCCCTGGGAGACCGCGCCACGGAATACTTTTTGGCCCAGGACGAAGTGGCCCACGTGGTCACCCTGACCGGCTTCAGCGTGTTCGGCGCGGCACAGAACGTCGTGCACTCCTTCGTCGCCCTCAACCCCTGGGACGAGCGCGTCGGCCCCGAACATTCCGCCGATGCGGTGGTGCGTCGCGCCGCTGCAGAGTTCTCCACCTGGAACGAAGCGCTGGCCATTCCCCTCAACCTGCCGCCCATCCTCGAACTGGGCAACGCCAGCGGCTTCAGCCTGCGGCTGCTGGACCGGGCCGGCCAGGGACACGCGGCACTGGCCGCCGCCCGCGACCAGCTGCTGGCAATGGGGAGCCAGAGCCCCGTGCTGGCAAGCCTGCGCTCGGAGGGCCTGCCCGACGCGCCGCAGCTGACCCTGGTGGTCGACCGGGAAAAGGCCAGCGCGCTGGGCGTCGGCTTCGACGCCATCAACGACGTGCTGTCCACCGCCCTGGCATCCGCGTATGTCAACGACTTCCCGCGCTATGGCCGCATGAGCAAAGTCATCGTCCAGGCCGAACCCCGGCAGAGTGCCCAGGCCCAGGACCTGCTGGACCTGTTCGTGACCAATGGCGCCGGCGACGTGGTGCCATTCTCCGCCTTTGCCACCACCCGCTGGAGCCAGGGCCCGGTGCAGCTGGTGCGCTTCAACGGCTACCCGGCAATCCGCATCGCCGGCGACGCGGCGCCCGGCTACAGCACCGGCGAGGCCATGGCAGAACTGGAACGCATGGCCGGGCAGCTGCCCGCGGGCTTCGATATCGATTGGACCGGCCAGTCCCGCGAAGAGCGCCTGTCGGAATCCCAGGCGCCGTGGCTGTTTGCTTTCTCCATGCTGTCGGTGTTCCTGTGCCTGGCGGCGCTGTACGAGAGCTGGTCGGTGCCCTTCGCGGTCATGCTGTCGGTGCCGCTGGGTATCATCGGCTCACTGCTGGCGGCGACCAGCTTCGGCATGAGCAACGATGTGTATTTCAAGGTCGGGCTGATCGCGATCATCGGCCTGTCGGCCAAGAACGCCATCCTGATCGTGGAGTTCGCACAGAGCATGCAGGCCCAGGGCCGCGGCCTGCGCGACGCGATCCGCGAGGCCTGCCGGATACGCTTCCGCCCCATCCTGATGACCTCGGCCGCCTTTATCTGCGGCGTACTGCCCCTGGCCCTGGCCAGCGGTGCCGGCGCCGCCAGCCAGCAGGCCATCGGCATCGGCGTGGTGGGCGGCATGCTGTCCGCCACCGCCCTGGCGATCTTTTTCGTGCCGACGTTTTTCATGGTGGTGCGCAGCTGGTTTCCGTACCGGCCGCGGCTGCCCGCTGCGGGGCAGCGGGACGCAAGCTGAGCACACCGGCTTTGTGAACCGCGGCGCGTGGCGACGGACCTCCGGGTCCGTTTTCGCTGCGGGGGCTTCCGTCCCGCTGCGCCACAGGGTAGCGTGGCCTGCTGACGCGATGGAGCCGCCATGACCGACACCGCCATGACCAATGCCCCGGCCACCCCCGCTCAACGCCTGATCGCCCACCGGGGCTGGCAGGCGCGCCGGGTGGAGAACACCCTGGACGCCGTGGCCGCCGCGATTGCCGCCGGCGCCCGGCATATCGAGATCGATGTCCAGCTGAGCGCCGACCAGCAGCCGGTTCTGTTTCACGACCGCGACCTCGGGCGCCTGGCCGGGCTCAGCCAGCCGGTCCACGCCCTTGGCGTCGCCGAGCTGGCTGAGCTTACGCTGCGGGAACCTTCCCGCCCCGCCGCGCGTATGGCTCAGCTGGCCGAGGTCGCCGCGCTGCTGCAGCCGCATCCCCCTATCACGCTCTATGTCGAACTCAAGCGGATCGCCCTGCGCCAGTTCGGCGCCGACCGGGTATTGCAGGCGGTAGCCGCGGCCTGTGCCACGATCAGGGCCCAGGTGGTGCTGATCAGCTTCGATCCGGCGGTGCTGGTCGCCGCCCGCCAGCAGGGCTGGGATCGAGTGGGCCCCGTCATCAATGCCTGGCCCCAGTGGCACAGCCCGCAGCTCGCGGCCCTGAACCCGGACGTGGTGTTTGTCGACGTTGACTGCGTGCCCCGCGACGCCCGCCTCGACACGATGCCCTGGCCTGCAGCGGTCTACGAGGTCGGCCATGCCGCAGCCGCCCGCGCGTGGTTTGCGCGGGGCGCTGCACTGGTAGAGACCTTCGATATCGGCGGCCTGATCGCTGCCCTGGCGGAGGATTGAACGCGATAACCCGGGTTTCTACCCCTGGCCCTATAGCCCGGCCCCACTGACCGTAACTCCAGGAACCGACGCGCCCATGCCCGACACACCCACGACCCAGACAGCCCCCGACGCCAGCTACGATATCGCGGTAATCGGCGGCGGCATCCACGGCGCCGGCGTCGCCCAGGCCGCCGCCGCGGCCGGCTACCGCTGCGTGCTGATCGAGCGCGACGACTGGGGCGCGGGCACCTCCAGCAAGTCCAGCAAACTGATCCACGGCGGCCTGCGCTATCTGGAGAACGGCCAGTTCCGACTGGTGCGGGAAAGCCTGCAGGAGCGGCGGACACTGCTGAATATCGCCCCCAAGCTGGTGCGTCCGGTGCCGTTTCTGATCCCGGTATACCGCGAGACCCGGCGCCGCCCGTGGCAGATCCAGGCCGGCCTGTGGCTGTACCGCCTGCTCGCCGGCAGCGACCCCCTGGGCAAGTTCCGCAGGCTGCGCCGCGCCGAATGGGGCCAGCTCAGCGGCCTGCGCGGCCAGGGCCTGCAGGCGGTGTTCCAGTACTGGGACGCCCAGACCGATGACCACGCCCTCACCGCCGCCGTCGCCCACTCCGCCGGCACCCTGGGCGCCACCCTGGCGCCGGGCCAGGCGCTCACTGCCGTCGAGCGCAGCGCGGGCGGCTTCGCGCTGCGCACCGAGGGCGCTGACGGCGAGCGGCGCTGGCACTGTCGCTGCCTGGTCAATGCCGCCGGCCCCTGGCAGGCCGCGGTCAACCAGCTGTTGCCGGAACCCCTCGCGCTGCCGGCCATTGAGCTGGTGCGCGGCAGCCATCTGATACTGGATACGCCCGCGCGCCCCGAGATTGTCTACGTCGAGGCCCCCGGCGACGGCCGCGCGGTGTTTGTAATGCCCTGGCGGGACAAGACCCTGATCGGCACCACCGAGTGCAGCCACCGCGGCCCGCCGGACCAGGTGGCGGCCAGCGATGAGGAAGTCGCCTACCTGCGCGCCTGTTATCGCCATTATTTCCCCAGCCCCACGGCCACCAGCCCGAGTTCGCCAAGCGGGGCGGACCCGCAGGCCGGGCCCGCCGTGCTGGGCAGCTTCGCGGGCCTGCGGGTGTTGCCGGCGGACGGTGGCGAGCGCCTGTTCCGGCGCTCCCGGGAAACCCTGCTGATCACCGACGACGACACAGCCCCGCGCGCCATAGCCGTTGTCGGCGGCAAACTGACCGGTTATCGGCTGACGGCGGAGCGGGTGATCGCGCAACTGGCCGGGCAGCTGCCGCCCCGGGAACGCCGCGGCGACACTGCCCGGATACCGCTGCATCCCGCGCCCACCGCCGAAACCTGACGCGCGCCGCTCAGGCCTCCGGCGGCTGCGCCAGCTGTGCCGCCATATAGTCCGTCCACAGCGCATAGCGCGCGTCCTCCGCAGTACCGGACGGCACGAAGCGCCGAGCAGTATCGGGCCCGGCGCTCGCGGACTGGGGCGTCCGATCCTCGCCATCGGCGCCGCGGCCAGCCGCAGCCGCCAGCCACCACTGCAATCCCCTGGCGGTAGCCTCCGGCTCGGCGCTGCGCAACACCGGCGCCGCCAGTGCATCCGCCAGCCGTTGGCACAGCGCATCACTGTTGGCCAGGCCACCGCTGACCCGCAGGCGCTGGTAGGGCGCCAGCTGCGCCGCATTGCGTCTGATCAGGTAGACGATGCTCTCCACCACGCCGGCCAGCTCCGCCAGCGGCTCGCCGCCCCCCTGCGCAAACCGCGGGGCCAGGTCGGCGCGCCAGTCCGGCGAGCCCAGCCCGCCCACTGCGTTGAAGAACAGCGGCGGCTCGGCAGACCCCAGGGCCTGTGCCAGCAGGCCCCGGTAATCCCGCCCGCCGTGGCGGCGGGACCACCAGTCCAGCGCCGCCCCGGCGCCGTTGACCGTGCCTTCGAGGGTGCGCCAGCGCCGGCCACCCCGCTGCCAGTTCAGACTCAACAGCTGGCGGCCGGGATCCACAGGCGCGGCAGTGGCAGCCTGTTTCAGAGGGCGCATCAGGAAGGCGCCGGTGCCGAGGTTGATATAGAGGCTGTCGGGGTCCGGTTCGCCGTCAGCAAACAGCGCGGCACCCTGGTCGCCGCCCAGCACCTGGAGGGGTACGTCCAAGGCGTCCAGCGCCAGCCTGCCAAAACCGGCATCGCTGTCGACCACCTGCGGCAACCAGCGGGGATCGAGGCCAAATCGCGCGCAAAGCACCTCGCACCAGTCACCGCGCTGATGGTCCAGCAGCAGGGTGCGCTGGGCGCTGGCGATGTCCACCCGCGGCGGCTGCGCGCCGGCCCGGTTTTGGGCAGGATCTTGACCGCGGGGCAGGGTCAGCGCCTGTGCCAGCCACGCGGCCAGTGGCCCCAGGCACAGCTCGCCGCGCTGAGCCGCGCTTCTGAGTGCGGGCCACTCGCGCAGACACCAGGCAAACTTGCTGGCGCCGAAATGCGCATTGGGCCACTGCCCGGTGCGCGCCAGTACGACCTCGGGATCCGCTACCCGCTGTTCCAGCAGCGCCGCGCCGCGGGTGTCCTGCCAACTCAGTACCGGGGTCGCCGGCCTTGCGGTCTGCGGATGCCAGCCCAGCAGGCTGGAGCGCTGGGTGACCAGGCCGGCGCTGACGATCCGGCACCGCTCGGCGGGCGCCAGCGCGGCGAGTGCCTGGGACGCTGCCTCGCGCACCGAACGCAACAGCGCGCCCGGCGACTGCTCCACCCAGCCCGGCCTGGGGTGCGCGGTGGCGACGGGGCACTGCCCGCGGCTGCGCACCCGACCCCCGGCGTCGATCACCAGAGCCCGGCTGGAACTGCCGCCCTGGTCCAGACACAGATACCACGCCTCTTTCACGTCCACCTCCACGCCCACCTCCTTGTCCGCTTGTCGCCAATACCCATCCGGCGGTAATGATGGTAAGCCGTCCTCCCTGAACTATCTTTAACAACAAGCCCGAAACAGGACATCCTTATGCCAGGCGCTCGTTTGCTCGACCTGGTGGACCAGTACACCTCGTCCCACGGCGCCGACGATCCGGTGCTGCTGGCACGCGCGCGCACCCTGCTGTTTATGAACGGCGTGTCGTCCATCAGTCTGCTGGCAGGACTCTGCCTGCTGCTGATTACCCAGCCACTGGGCCCGCTGAGCGCTCCCTTCGCCCTGTGGCTGGTGGCGCCCATGCTGCTGATCAATCTGGTCTCCATTGCGCTGATCCGCCACCACCGCCTCCTCGCGCTGCGCAGTCATCTCACCCTGCTGAGCACTTTTATCACCCTGGTGGCAGGGGTCTACTTTACCGGCGGCCCGGTGGCGGCAACGGCCAACGTGTACATGATCGTCCAGGCCATCATGGGGTTCTTTTTGCTGGGGCTGCGGGGTGGACTGCTGTGGTGCCTGGCCGGCGCGCTCACCGAAGCGCTGCTGTTTGGCATGGCGCTGGGCGGTCATGCATTCCCGAACTTCGAGAACCCCGCCACCCACGCGACGGGCGCCTACTTCAACTTCGGGCTGGCCTATGTGGCCATCGTCTGGATATTTCTGATCCGCGAAGCCAGCTACCGTCAGCTACAGCGTGCCAGACGCCGGGAGCGCGAGCACTATCGATACCTTGCCACCCACGACAGCCTGACCCAGCTGGCCAGTCGCAGCTGGTTCGAATCCCAGTTGCAGCAGCTGGTGGACGCAGCCCGGGGGGCCCCCTCACAACTGGTACTGCTGTATATCGACCTGGATGAGTTCAAGCCGATCAACGATAACTGGGGGCACGCCACCGGCGACCAGGTGCTGCAGATCGTCGGCTCCCGCCTGCGCAACCTCACCCGCGCCGAGGACCTGGTGGGTCGCCTGGGAGGCGACGAGTTCGCCGTGCTGCTCACCGACCACCCGCCCGAGCGGCGCCTGGACGCGATCTGCGAGGGGATCTACCGCGCCCTGAGCCAGCCCATACACCTGTATGAGCGCTACTTCCAGGTCACCGCCAGTATCGGCGTGTGCGTATTTCCGGATCACGCCACCAGCGCCGACCAGCTGTGGCGCAAAGCCGACCGCGCGATGTACCGCGCCAAGCAGACCCAGAGCAAATGGTTCGTGTGCGACGAACCCGCTACCACTTGAACTGCTGGCCCACCCAGGTCTCCGACATCTGCCACAGACGCTCCGCGCTGTCGTCATCCATGGCCCAGGGCGCATAACCGTCCGCCGCGGCACCCTCATGGGTGGACAGCTGGCCGATATTGCAATCCTCCAGATACAGGCCGCCCTGGCCCGCCAGCTGCGGACTGGTCGCCGCCCACACGCTGGTCGCGGCGCCCTGGGGGATGCTCTTGAAGCTGAGCTTGCCGCGACCGGTGCCGCCACTGGAGAGCATTTTCACGTCCTCGTCGCTGAGGTGGCGACCCAGTTCGGTAAATATCGCACCGGGGTGCACGGCAAAGGCGGCCAGGCCGCGGCCACTCAGGCGCCGGTGCAGGGCGCGCGCCAGCCAGATATTGGCGGTCTTGGCCTGGCCGTAGGCCAGCCATTTGTCGTACTCGCGGGTGTGGAAGAATGGATCGTCAAAATCCACCGGCCCGTATTTATGCCCGCCGGAACTCAGGTTGACCACCCGCGGCGCGGCCGACTCCAGCAGCGCAGGCACCAGCAGCCCGGTCAGCAGAAAATGGCCGATATGGTTGACCGCCATCTGCCACTCCCAGCCCTCAGGGGTGCGCTGCAGGGGGCAGGCCATAACACCCGCATTGTTGATCAGCAGATCCAGCCGGGGATAACCGGCCAGCACCTGCTCCGCGGCGCGGCGAACGCTGGCCGGGTCGGACAACTCCAGTTGCACGAACTGCAGCCGCGCCTCCGGCACCCGCTCCCGCACCCTGGCCATGGCGCCTTCGGTTTTGGCGGGGTCGCGCGCCGCCATCAGCACCGTCGCCCCGGCGCCGGCCAGCGCCCGCGAGGTCTCCACGCCCAGCCCCGCCGACGCCCCCGTTACCAGCGCGACCTTGCCGGTCAGGTCTACTCCGCTGATCACATCATCCGTGGTACTGCCGGCCGAAAATCCTGAAGCGGTCATGGTCTGTGTCTCCAAGCTGCAATGCGGCGGTTTGTTCTGATGCAGTGACTATCCACCGCGGATCGCCAATGGACAATGTTCAAAGCGGTCAATCTTGCTGCCGCGACGGCATCGATAACAGCGTTATGAAACCGTTGAAAAGCGGCCACACTCGGCATCTGACAGAACCGTAACCTCGCGGCCATCATTACCGCCGTGTTACAGCTCTCGCGCACCACCCCTGATCACTCACAGCGCAATGATTTACCACGGATTTTTGTAGCGCCGGGAGGCCGTTGCCCTGCGGCAACAGTTTTTTGCTCCCGCAGGATTTAAATTTCCCGGCCGCGCCACCACCTATACTGGCACTGCAGTCAATGCACTCACGCCGCAATATCCGGCGGCAGTTTGGAGGACAGAACCATGAACAAGGACTTTACTGCAAGCTGCTTCGACAGCCCCTTGGATATCACCACTCAGACCACCGTCGTGGCCGTTATTTTTGCCGCAATGATTTATTGCCTGGCACTGATCTGACAGCCGGCCTCGCCGCGTAAGTAGCTGGCAGCCGCGCGTTGACGCGCGCTCGCCTGTGGCATAAGCGCAACGCACACAGTGCGGCGCTGTGAAATTCTCAAGGTCTCTCTGCGCATGCCCTCTCCGGAGGGCTTTTTTGTGCTCGACAGGTCGCGAGCCCATAACATACGCTGGCCGGCAAACAGGGAGTACGCTCAATGACAGTCGACTGGACGCGCTACAACTACCTGACACTGGGCACCCGCCGCCGCGACGGGCGCCGGGTGTTCACTCCGATCTGGTTTGCCGCGGCCAGCGAGGGATTTTTTGCCTTTTCCAGCGGCGATGCCGGCAAGGTCAAACGGCTGCGCAATTTTTCTGATGTGGAAATCGCGCCCTGTACCGTCACCGGCAAACCCCTTGCCCCCGCGATCAGCACCCATGCGCAGCTGTTGACCCACGCCGATGACATCCAGCGCGCACTGGATGCGCTGCACAGTCGTTATGGCTGGCAGATGCGACTGATCGACTGGGGTGCAAAACTGGCGGGCCGCTATCACAAGCGCGCGTACCTGCGCATCGACCCGCCGGCGACATCCGCCCGGCCATGACCACTGCGAAAAACACCCGCCCATCCAGAACCGCCCCCTGCAAAAGAGGAATCCGGACATGACGCTCCCGGTGGAAGACCGCCTGGCCCTGCACGAACTGCTGGCCCGCTATACCCACTATCTGGACTACGGCAGGATCGATCACATGAACGAAGTGTGGACTGATAATTGCCACTTCTCTGCAGACAACCCACCGGTGGACATCCGTGGCCTGGACAATCTGCAGGCTTTTTTCCGCAGCACCGTCACTACCCTGCCCCACGTTCGCCATGTGATCTCGAACCTGTGGATCGAGCCCGGCACTGACGGCGATAGCAGCGGTGATCGTTCCGGTAAAAATACCAGCGACGACAGCGCAATCCTCCATGCTTATCTGCAAATCGTTGACTTTCAAAGCCACGCGCTGATCGCCGCGGGCCGCTACCGCGACCAGGTGGTGCGCACGCCCGGCGGCTGGAGAATTCAACGCCGGGAATTTACCGCCGGCTGAGTTTCACTTGCGGTACCGCGAACCTCAACAGGTGGCGCCACCGTCGACACACAACAGGGCGCCGGTGATATAGCGCGCTTCGTCCGATGCGAGAAACAGACAGGCGTTGGCGATATCCTGTGGTTCGCCAAAATGAGGCAGGCAATTCATTTTCTGCATGGCATCCCTCGTCGCCGGGTCGTCGAGCATCCGGTCGGTTTCGGGATTGCTCAGCACCACCCCCGGCGAGAGCGTATTGATGCGTATCCCCTGGGGCCCGCACTCCCGCGCAAGACCGCGCGTAAAAGCATTCATGGCGCCCTTGGCCAGGGTATAGGCCGTCATGCCGGGCGTGCCCTTGATCGCGAGCCCGGATGATACGTTGATAATGGACGCGCCGGGCTGGCCCTGCATCGCCGCGAGGGCGTACTGGCTGAGCCAGACCATGCCGCGAATATTGCTGTCGATGCTGGCGTTGAGCGTGGCGGAACTCAGCGTCGCGAGTGGCTGGTCATTCAGTTGCAAGGCAGTGACTGCACCGTTGTTCACCAGCGTGGTGAGGCCGCCAAACCGGGCCACCGTCTCCTCCACCAGGCGCTTGAGGCTGGCCGCATCCGCCAGATCGCTGGCGAAAAAGTTTGCTTTGCCGCCCGCAGCCCTGATGCCTGCGCAGACGTCCTCTCCACGCTGTTCGGAGCGGCCCGTGACCATGACCGCTGCGCCCTCCTCCGCAAAATGCTGCGCAATGGCGACGCCTATGCCGCGCGTGGAGCCGGTAACAATGGCCACTTTTCCCTTCAGGCGCGCACCCATATGCCGGACCTTCAACCGCTGTGATTTCGCGCATGGTAGTGCGACACCCGGCGCATTGCTATAAGCTCATTGCCATTGCAACTACCGGGAGCGCTGTACCGTGACGTGTCTGTTCTGCAAGATTGCCTCCGGCGAGGTGCCGGGTGATATCGTCTATCAGGACGCTGAGATTATTGCCTTCCGCGACATCGCGCCTCAGGCGCCCTGCCATATCCTGGTCATACCCAAGCGCCATATCACGACACTCAACGACCTGGAAGACGGCGACGCCGATCTGATGGGGCGCATCGTGCTGCGCGCCCGTGCCATCGCCGCGCAGCAGGGCCTGGCGGAAGATGGTTATCGACTGGTCATTAACTGCAACAGCGAGGGTGGGCAGACGGTCTATCACATCCACCTGCATATTCTCGGCGGCCGGCAGATGCAGTGGCCGCCCGGCTGATTAACTGGAAGTGCGGGCAGCGGCCAGTGCTGCCGCAGTAAACCGGTATTCTTTTTTGTCGCAAGCCTCTTGCGGGAGATATTCAGCCCGCATTCACCGCTTTTTGCCGGCCTCAACGCGGCCGCTTGATAGTCACCGTACCGCCCAGCAGGCCGTAGTCATCGCCACCCAGACGCGCCAGCGGATCCAGCGCCAGGGGGTCCACCTGAAGGCGGCCGCTGTCGCTGAGCGTGGCAATGCGGTCGTCGATATACACCGCCTTGACCAGCCCCAGCACCAACGCCTGCGGCGCATCGCCCACCTCAATCACCTGATGGCACTCACAGGCATAGGCGATCCGGCAGTCCGCCAGGCGGGGCAGGGGAAAGTCACCGAAGGCCACGGTGGCTAGTGCCAGCCGCTGCAGTTCCGACTCACCAAAGGCCAGCACCCGCGAGCTCTCAGTGACCGCTTCTGCCAGCTCGCGATGGGGAATATGCACCACAAAATGACTGCGCTCGATGATGTTGCGACGCGTGTCCTTGATATCGCCATCCGGTTTATGGCCTATCGACAACATAATCAGCGGCGGGTCGCTGCTGACGCCGTTGAAATAGGAAAACGGCGCGAGATTGAAACGACCCGCGCCGCTGTCGGACAGCACCCAGGCGATGGGGCGCGGCAGCAGGGTCTGGATCATGGTGAAGTAAATACGGCTGGGCGACAGCGCACTGAAGTCGATCAGCATGGCGCGCAAACCTGAGCGTCCAGTACCGGCGCCAGCACTCGATTAAACGCAGCGGCCCGACAGCCGCCGCGCCGGCGACTCAACAGCGTGTGGATTGCCCAGACTGCGTGCAATATCGAACGCCGCCCATGGACCGGGTGCGCACGGGCGCAACTGAGCGCTTCGGCAACATCGGCCAGGGGCTTGCGTTTTGTCACGGGTCTCGCGTTCCTATCTCAAACGGCTGTCTCAAACGGCTGTCTCAAACGGCTGTCTCAAACGGCTGTCTCAAACGGCTGTCTCAAACGGCTATCTCAAACGGCTATCTCAAGTGGCTATCTCAAACTATTAGGCCGGTCCGTACTTCCTGCTCGCCCTGCTAATAGAAAACCTCTCACAAATAGAAAGCTTCTCACAAAGGCTGCCAGCGACGGCAGCTGGGGTGGCGCTGCCCGGAATGGAACGCGCAGAAAGCAGCGCTCATGCGGGCACACATGCCTATTCTGTGCACCGTCGCCACCCCAGATAGCGAGCTAGAACTTATAACCAACCGATACCATGTAAGTCCATGGGTCGATATCGAGATCCGTGGTCACCCGGCCGATAGCGGAGTCAAGGCTGACTTTGGTATCCACATCAATTTTCCAGACCGCAGCGTTGATAAGCCACCTGTCATTGATTCGATAGTCGACACCGAGTTCAAACGCCAAGCCTATTGTGTCATCAACTTCCAGGTTACTGGCACCCAGCGCCGCTTCTGCACCGCCTGTCAGGCTTTCATCCAGCACCAGGAAGTAGGTAACGCCGATCCCCGCATAAGGTTGCAAGGCGCTTGCTGCAGCCATGAAATAGTACTGCAGGCTCAGGGTAGGCGGCAGATGTTCCACCGACGCTATTTTAGTGCCATCCGGGACGCCCAACCCACCCAGGCCCTTGGCGCTTACATCATGCGTAAAAGGCGTTGCTGCCAGCAGCTCAATGCCGATGTTATCGCTCAGCATATAGGACACGGTCAGACCCAGCTGAACATCATTGCCCACACCCAGACCGGTACCCGCTACAGCACTGCCATTGGCAAAAAGTGCGCTGCCGCTCTCATCAGGCTCAACCAGAACCGCACCGACGCGAACAATCCAATCACCCTGTTCATAACCAAGTGTCGCCAATGGCGCAACGGTGAAAATGACAGCTGAAACCGCTGCAGCGATGGTGTTCTTTCTCATTTACTACATCCCCTTAATGACTTGGTGATATCCAAATTCAGGTTAAAGACTTGAGGGGATTAAAGAATTGACCTGGAACAGGGTTGACGCGTGGCGTGTGGCCAAATCACACCGGTATTAATCCAGATCAATGTTATGTGCTGCACACCCGGTAGGGAGGCGCCATAACGCCAGCGTGGATAACGATCTCGCGATGGGGCGCAGAAGGGGCACGGGCTTCGCCGAGCGGACCAGGCA
>JAVEVZ010000358.1:0-2876 GCA_034004805.1 Spongiibacteraceae bacterium
TCCTCGATGAGGTCTATGTCTACGGCTCATTTCGCCAGAGCCGCATGCACCAGGCGGGGCTTGGCTGCAGCGACTGCCACAATCCCCACAGCACCAAAACCCATGCCGAGGGCAACCTGCTGTGCGTCAGTTGCCACAACCCCGGCAGCAGCCCACTGCCCGCGCATATCGATAGCCGCGGCCTGCAGCGCAAGGACTATGACAGCCCCGCGCACCACTTTCACACGCCGGGCCAGCCGGGTTCCTTCTGTGTGGACTGCCATGCGCCCCAGCGCACCTACATGGTGGTGGACCCGCGCCGCGACCACAGCTTTCGTATCCCGCGCCCGGATCTGAATGCAAAAACCGGCGCACCCGACGCCTGCACCGGCTGCCACACGGACCAGACGCCGAACTGGGCCAGCGCCGCAATACGCGCGCAGCACCCGGGTGCCGGCCAGCGCGGTCATTACGGGCTGGCGCTGGCGGCGGGACGCAATGCCGACAGCGGTGCCGTGCGGCAGCTGGCGGCGCTGGTGGAGAACCGCCGCGAGCCCGCCATCGTGCGCGCCACGGCCCTGCAACTGCTGCAGCGCTATCCCGGCCATCTCAGCCTGACGCTGGGGCTGGCCAATCTGGCGGACAGCGACGCCCAGGTACGCTGCGCGGCGGTGGAACTGGTGGGAGGGCTTGCGCCGCAGCGTGTGGCGCCGGCACTGGACGACGCCGTGCGCGCGGTGCGCGTCGAGGCGGCCCGCATACTCGCCGCGCAGTTGCCGGCGAACCACCCCGCGCTGGGGGAGCTGGAGCAGAGCTATGAAATCAACGCCGAGCGCCCCGAAGCGCTGGCCGGCTGGAGCCAGCTCAAGCTCGCCCGCGGTGAGCAGGCCGCCGCCGAACAACTGCTGGTCACCGCCCGCGCCCGCAATCCGCAGCATCTGGGTATCGTGCTGAACCTCGCGGAACTCTATCGCCACAGCGGCCGCGAGGCGCAGGCCGAAACGCTGTTGCGCGAGGTGCTGGCTGACCATCCCGCTGAGCCGCGCCTGACGGAGGCACTGGTGCTGTCACTGGTGCGTCAGCAGCGCCGCGACGACGCCACCCGTCTGTTGGCGCAGGCGCTCGAGCAGCACCCCGATGACCCGCGCTTCGCCCTGTTGTACGGCCTGTTGCTGCAGGAAGGCGGCGATCAGGCCCGGGCATTGACGGTGTTCCAGCGCGGCCTCCATGCCGCGCCGGGGGACCGCCAGCTGCTGCTGGCACTCGTCGGCCTGCAACAGGCGCGGGGCGACCAGGCCGCGGCGCGGCAGGCGCTGGATCGCCTGCGGGCCATCAACCCTGCCGACCCGGCGCTGGGCGGCTGATGTCAGCGCGCCGTCTTGCCCCGCAGGCGCAGGGCGTTGCCGATCACTGACACCGAGCTCAGGCTCATGGCCGCCGCGGCGAGCATGGGGGACAGCAGCCAGCCGGTGAGGGGGTACAGCACGCCGGCGGCGACGGGTACGCCCAGGCTGTTGTAGAGAAACGCGAAGCCGAGGTTCTGGCGCATATTGCGCACCGTGTCCTCCGAGATCAGGCGCGCCTGGGCAATGCCGCGCAGGTCGCCCTTGACCAGGGTCAGCTGCGCGCTGCTCATGGCCACGTCGGTGCCGGTGCCCATGGCGATGCCGACATCCGCCTGGGCCAGGGCCGGGGCGTCGTTGATACCGTCGCCGGCCATGGCCACGATGCAGCCCGCGGCCTGCAGCTGTTCGACCAGTTCCTGTTTGGCGGCGGGGGTCATTTCACCGTAGACCTCGTCGATACCCAGCTCGCGGGCCACCGCTTGGGCGGTGCCCACGCCGTCGCCGCTGGCCATGATCACCCGCATGCCGTGGGTCCTGAGGTCACGCAGGGCGTCGGGGGTGGTGGGCTTGATGGGATCAGCGATGGCCAATAGCCCGGCGAGCTGGCCGTCCACCGCCAGCCACACCACGCTGGCGCCGTCGGCACGCAACGCCTCGGCGCGGGTTTCAAGGCTGTCGGTGCGAACCTCCAGACTGTGCATCAACCGCGTGTTGCCCAGCGCCAGGTGCTGGCCCTGCACCCGGCCCTGCACGCCGATGCCGCTCTCGGAGGCAAAGTCCTCCGCGGGGTGCAGATTCAGTTGCCGCTCGCGGGCCGCATCGACGATGGCGCGGGCCAGCGGGTGTTCGCTGCTCTGGTCGAGGCTGGCGGCCAGAACCAGTATCTGCTCCTCAATGAAGGCATCGGTGCCCAGTATGGACCTCAGGGCCGGCTTGCCGGCGGTCAGGGTGCCGGTCTTGTCGACGATCAGGGTATCGACCTGGCGCAGCTGTTCTATGGCCGCAGCGTCGCGGAATAGAATGCCGCGCTGCGCCGCGCGCCCGCTGGCCACCATGATCGACATGGGGGTGGCCAGCCCTAGCGCGCAGGGGCAGGCGATGATCAGCACCGCCACCGCGTTGACCAGGCCGAAGGCCCAGCTGGGCGGCGGTCCCCAGAAACCCCAGACGAAAAAGCTCAGCAGGGCAATGCCCACCACCGTCACCACGAAATAGCCGGCCACGGTATCCGCCAGGCTCTGCATGGGGGCCCGCGAGCGCTGGGCCTGGGCCACCAGCTGCACGATATTGGCCAGCACCGTGTCGTTGCCGACCTTGTCGGCGCGCAGCAGCAGCGTGCCGCCGCCGTTGATCGAGGAGCCGATCACGCGGTCGCCGGTTTGCTTGCTGACGGGCAGGGATTCGCCGGTCAGCATCGACTCATCGACGTCGCTGCGGCCTTCCAGGACCTCGCCGTCCACCGGAATCTTATCGCCCGGGCGCACACGCAGACTGTCGCCCAGTTCAACATGGGCCAGCTGAATGTCGCTATCCTGGTCGTTGTCATCCACC
>JAVEVZ010000359.1:0-2874 GCA_034004805.1 Spongiibacteraceae bacterium
ACAACGTGCGCGACGTGATACCGTACCCGCGCACCCCGGGCAGCGCGCCGTTTTGATAGCACCGCGGGTGCGGACACATCACTGCTGCGGACGTCATCCGCAGCCCCACTGAAACGAGGACAACCCAATGCAAGCCTTGTTGATCACCCCCCGTACCGCCGTGGTCATTACCGGCGGGGCCTCGGGTATCGGCCGCGCCAGTGCCGAGGCTCTGGCTGCGGTGGGGCGCCCGGTGGCGATCTGGGACCTGGACGAAACGCGCTCGGCGGCGGTGGCCGCTGAACTGGCGGCGAGCTACGGCGTGGCGAGCGCAGGGATCGGCGTGGACCTGCGCGACCCGGCCGGCATCGCGCCTGCCCTGCAACAGACCCGCGCCGCGCTGCCGGCCCTGGGCGGCATGGTGCACGCGGCGGGGGTGGTGCTCAATACCGGGCTGGACGAACTGACCGCGGACAACTGGGATCTGGTGCTGGATGTGAACCTGCGCGCGTTCCCGCTGCTGGTCAAAGCCATGCTGCCCGACCTGCGCGCCAATCCCGGCTCGGCCGTGGTGGGCATTGCCTCCATCAATGCCACCCTGGGCAACGGATTGATTCCCGCTTACAGCGCCTCCAAGGGCGGGATGCTGTCGGTGGTGCGCGCCATGGCCGACTACCTGGGCCGCGACGGCATCCGTATCAATTCAGTGTCTCCGGGGCAGATCCTGACACCCATGCTCAAGCCCTCGGTGGACGCACTGCCGGACGGCGCCTTCCAGTCCCGCATCCTCCTGGGCCGCCTGGGCGACCCCGCCGAAGTCGGCCGCGTCGTCCGCTTCCTGCTCAGCGACGAAGCCTCCTACGTGACCGGGTCTGAAGTGGTGGTGGATGGGGGGAATATCAGTTCGCAGCGGTAATGGCGTCCAGCGTCCTGCCCCACCCATGACCAACCCGTAATCCCCCAAACCTTCACCAACACCCCCGCCTGTGCCATGTTGGCGGCCCGTTTTGTACTGAGTAGATGTCAGCCATGAGTATTCATATCCCCGTCAAGGGTCTGCCGATCACCGCGGACGATGCGACCATCGCCCGGGCGCTGGAAGAGGCCAGTATTCCGACCCTGATCATGTCCATGGTGCATATGAGCGGCGACGCTGCGGTGCTGGACGGACCGATCAGGCCGCAGGGCTGTTATCTCAACGAAGTGCAGGGGTTTATGGCGGAGGACGACAAGGCCATGATCCGCGCCCAGGCGCTGGAGGTGATCAAGGCCTACCGCGACCGCGGTTGCACGCTGCCGCCGCCGCCCTCGGTGGATACGCTGCAGCGGATGATGAGCTTTCTGGTCGCCGAGCCGGTGCCCGCCGACTACGTGCCCATGATGCTGGAGGAGATGGAACTGGACGGTGAGGACCAGCGCGCGTTCCGCTGGGATAAACCCGTCGACCCCGAGGTGCTGGACGACTTTCACGTGGTGGTGATCGGCGGCGGCATGTCGGGCCTGCTGGCGGCGATCCGCCTCAAGGAGGCGGGCATTCCCTTTACAGTGTTCGAGAAAAACCCCGGGGTCGGCGGCACCTGGTGGGAAAACCGCTACCCCGGCTGCCGGGTCGACGTCGGCAACCATTTCTACTGCTATTCCTTCGCGCCCAATGCCCATTGGTCCCGATACTTCGCCACCCAGCCCGAGTTGCAGCGTTACTTCGAAGACTGCATGGACCAGTTCGGGGTGCGCGAAAACTTCCGTTTCAATACCGAGGTCAGCGCCGCCCACTTCGACGACGACAGTCAGCGCTGGCGGGTGACCGTGCGCAATGCCGCGGGCCAGCAGGAGACTCTGGAGGCCGGCGCGGTGATCAGTGCCGTGGGCCAGCTGAACCGCCCTAAAATGCCGGATATCCCCGGCATTGAGCGCTTCCGGGGCGACGCCTTCCACTCCGCGCGCTGGCCGGAACAGCTGGACCTGCGCGGCAAGCGGGTGGCGGTGATCGGCACCGGCGCCAGCGCATTCCAGATCGTGCCCACCATCGCGCCGGAGGTGGCGCAGCTCAGCGTGTTCCAGCGCTCGGCGCCGTGGATGTTCCCCAACCCCGATTACCACGCCGAGGTCGGCGAGGGGAAGAAGTGGTGTCTGCAGCATCTGCCCTATTACTCGCGCTGGTACCGGTTCCTGATCTTCTGGCCGGGTTGCGACGGCGTACTGCCCGCGCTGCGCATCGACCCCGAGTGGAAGGGCCACCCCAACGCCGTCAGTGAAACCCACGAATTCATCCGCCAGATGTTCACCGATTACCTGGTGCAGCAGGTCGGCGACGACGAGGAACTGCTGCGCAAGGTCATTCCGGACTACGTGACCATGGGCAAGCGCACACTGCAGGACAACGGCAGCTGGCTGGCGTCCCTCAAGCGCGACAATGTCGAGCTGGTGGATGACCCCATTCGCGAGATTACCGAGCGCGGGGTGGTGACCGAGAGCGGCCGGTGCCACGAGGTCGATATCATCGTGTTTGCCACCGGCTTTCACGCCAACCGCTTTCTGTGGCCCATGGACATCACCGGGCGGGGCGGCGTGTCCCTGCGCGAACAGTGGGGCGACAGTCCCAGCGCGTATCTGGGCATCACCGTGCCGAACTTTCCCAACCTGTTCTGCCTGTACGGCCCCGGCACCAACCTCGCCCACGGCGGTAGCCTGATCTTCCACTCCGAGTGCGAGGTCCGCTATACCATGGGCTGCATCAAGGCGGTTCTGGAGCGGGGCCGGCGCACCATCGAGTGCACGCCCGAGGCCCACGACGCCTATATGGACAAGCTGCGCGCGGAGCTGGCGGGCATGGTGTGGTCGCACCCGTCGATCACCCGCAGCTGGTACAAGAATCAGTCCGGCCAGGTCACGGTG
>JAVEVZ010000050.1:0-13167 GCA_034004805.1 Spongiibacteraceae bacterium
TCAGACAAAGCCAGCACTCCTACATCACGTCGCGGGAACCCGCATCGACTACAATGCCGGAACACCTGTGGGTTTCAACCCATGCTGAGGCTGTCCTGCGGGGCGGCCCATCATACTGAAAAAATCACCGTTTTGCCCGTTTGCCGGCAGCGGAGCTCAGGAGATAGGACCCGGATGAAGCGCACCGCCTTTTTTGTCTCGGACAGCACGGGCATCACCGCCGAAACCCTGGGCCAGAGCCTGCTGGCCCAGTTCGACAACATCGAGTTCCAGCGGGTGATACTGCCCTATGTCGACAGCGTGGCCCGCGCCCAGGCCGCCGTGGACCGCATCAACCGCAGCGCCCGCGAAGACGGCGCCCAGCCCATCGTGTTCGACACCATCGTCAACCACGACATCAAGAACATCATCGCCCAGAGCGACGGCCTGCTGCTGGACATCCTGGCCACCTTTCTCGCGCCGCTGGAGCAGGCGCTGGGCAGCCGCTCGAACTACATGGTCGGGCGCGGCCAGATCACCGCCAACGACAAGAGCTATGAAAAGCGCATCAGCGCGGTGCATTACGCCCTGGACAACGATGACGGCGCGCGGGTCAACCGCTATGACGACGCCGAGCTGATCCTGATCGGCGTATCGCGCAGCGGTAAAACGCCCACCTGCCTTTACCTCGCCATGCAGGCCGGGATCTACGCCGCCAACTATCCGCTGACCGACGAAGACCTGGAGAGCGCCTCCCTGCCCGCGCCGCTCAAACAGCACCGCAGCAAGCTGTACGGGCTGACCATCGACCCGGAGCGGCTGGCGGCGATCCGCAACGAACGCCGCTCCAACAGCCGCTACGCGTCCCTCAGCCAGTGCGAAGACGAAGTGCGACAGGCCGAGCGCCTGTTTCAGCGCAACGGCATCGGCTATATCGACACCACCCATATTTCAATCGAGGAAATCGCCACACGCATACTGGTGGAAACCGGTTTGCGCGAACGCCGCTGATTTTCAGTTCTCTACTGCGACGGACCTACACGCTCTGTGAAAACCACCCCGACAGCCGACCCCACGCTTCAGCAAAACTATCGGACCGCCCTGCTGCTGCCCGGCGGCGGTTCCCGCGCCGCCTACCAGGTGGGCGTCCTCAAGGCCATCAACGAACTGGGGGATTTTCGCGGCCACAACCCGTTCCCCATCCTGTGCGGTACCTCGGCCGGCGCCATCAACGCCGTGGCCCTGGCCAGTCGCGCCGACGACTTCGACGCGGCCTGCGTCTGGCTGGAGGACCTGTGGTTGCGGCTGACCAACGATCAGGTCTACCGCAGCGACCTGCCGGGCCTGATCCACAATGCCTGGCGTCTGCTGCTGTCGCTGTTCAACGCCGGCATCGCCGTCGGCCGCCCGGTGGCACTGCTCAACAACCAGCCCCTCAAGGATATGCTGCGCCGCGAGATCGATTTCACCCGCATCCACGACCATCTGCACAACGGCCATCTGGCGGCGGTCTGCGTCACTGCCATGAACTACAGCATCGGCCAGTCGGTCAGTTTTTTTCAGGGCGGTCCGGGCAATGCCGGCTGGCAGCGCTGGCGGCGCATGGGTGTGCCGACCCCGCTGCAGCTGCGCCACCTGGTGGCCTCCACCGCGATCCCGACAATCTTTCCGCCGCAGCGCATCGGCCGCCACTACTACGGCGATGGCGCGCTGCGGCAATTGACCCCTATCAGCCCGGCCCTGCACCTGGGCGCCAACAAAATTCTGATCATCGCGCCCAGCGGCCACAAGCGACGCTACCAGCGCCCGCCACGACCGGTGCAGTCGCCGGCCTTCGGCCATATCATCGGCCACCTGTTGAACAGCGCCTTTATCGACAGCCTCGAAACCGATATCGAAATGCTCGAACAGATCAACGAGCTGCTGGCCCTGGACCCCGACCTCGCCAGGCGCGACACCCACCGCGACCTGCGCCCGGTGGATTTTCTGGTGATTTCACCCAGCGAGGATATCGACCAGCTGGCGGAGCAGCACCTCAAGGAATTGCCGCGCGGCCTGCGCACGTTTTTGCGGATTACCGGCAGCGGCCGCGACGCCAGCGGCGGCGTCAATATCGCCAGCTACCTGCTGTTCACCCAACCGTTCTGCAAGGCCCTCATTGAGCTCGGCTACAAGGACGGCATGGCGCAGGCCAAGGAACTGCTGGAATTTTCCGGCATGAACTGGCAAAGCCGGCAGGCCACCGCCTAGGAGGCCGCAACGTTGCTGTCGGCCTCGCTATCTGCGCCGCCGCGCGGGGCGTCCGCGGCCAGCGGCAGCCAGACCCAGAACTCGCTGCCGAGCCCTGGCTCGCTGCTGACCCCCACATGCCCACCGTGCAACTCAGCCAGCTCCTTGACCAGCACCAGCCCCAGGCCTGTGCCCTCCGGCTTGCTGCGGCCCGCTTCCAACTGAAAGAACGGGCTGAACAGCGAGTCGATATCCGTGGCCGCTATGCCCACGCCGGTATCCGTCACCATAAAGCGCAGCCCCTCCCGCCCGCCGTGGCGGCGAGGTTCAACCCGCAGCGACACAGTGCCTTTGCTGGTGAACTTGATTGCGTTGCTGACCAGGTTGAACAGGATCTGCAACAGCCGGCGGCGGTCGGCCACCAGGCTGTCGACGCCGGGGGCCAGGGCCACGTGGAAACGAATATCCGGCTTGGCCTCAAGCATCGGCAATACCGTCTGCCGCACTTCGTGGACCGCGCCAGTCACATCGACAATAACCGGCTCCAGGCTCACCTCGCCGGCTTCGATCTTGGAAATATCCAAGATGTCGTTGATCAACGACAGCAGATGGCGGCCGTTGCGATGAATAATGGTCGCCGCCTCGCGCTGACGGGGATCCGGCAAGCCGCCACCGCGCTCCAGCAGGCGCCGGCTGAAGCCGATGATGGAGTTCAGCGGGGTGCGCAATTCGTGGGACACCGAGGCCAGGAACCGCGATTTGGCTTCACTGGCGGACTGCATAGCGGCCAGCGCCATCCGCAGCTGGCGCGTCTTCTCCACAACTTCGCCGCGCACCAGCGCTTCCTGCCCGGTAACGATCAGCAGTATCAGCATCAGCAGCCAGATAAACGCCAGCGCGCCGACCAGCGCCAGCGCGTTGCTATCGCCCTGTAACTGGTCGAGATAAGCCGGCGTCGGGCTTACCCCCAGACGCCACTCGCGTCCACCCGCGCGCAGCAGGGCGTACCGGGTGTTCGCCTCAACAGGCACTGCGGCAGCCCTGCCAGGACCGGACCCCGACTGGGCGGGCAGTGAACTGAACAACGGCTGCGGCGACTCCGGGTCGGTAACGTCCTCGAGAGTAACGATCAGATTCTCCTGTCCACCCACCTGCAACGCGTTGTTGAGCAACTGATCGAACTGCAGCAGCACGGCGACAAAGCCTTGCAGTTCCCCGCTGTCAGCCGCATAAACGGCGCTGGCAAAAATCGTCGCCAATGGCGTATCGGGCAGTGCCTGGAGCCGAAAAGATGGCAACACAACAATGTCATCGCCGGCGCGCTCGGCGAGACTGGCGGCCCTTGCACCCAGGGTGTAACCCAGCAGATCGCGGTCGCCACTGCTGTCCACCCAGAACCGCACGGGATAGAGCTGTGGCACATCGGCGGGCACCGCTACGCGGCGCTGCTGGTGCGGGTCATAGGTGGAGATTACGCTGCCCGTGGATGCCTCCCAGTCCGCGCGCGCATCTGCCGTCACCCGCTCTATCCAGCGCATGCCGAACAGCCAAGCATGGCGGCTCAGAATATGCTCGGTATAGGACTGGAACTCCGATTGCGTGACATTGCCGGCCACCCGGTAAAACGCCTTGAGCGCATCCAGCAGGGAGTAGGCCACGGTAATATCCCGGTCGACGAAGGCCCGCACCGTTTCCAACTCCTGAGCCAGGGCGCTGACCGACTCATTGGCGTCGAGACGCTGCTGGCGAACCGTAAGCGACGTCAGCAGGCTCAGGATCAGCAACACCGGCACGATAACTGTCCAGCGCCGCTGTCGGCGCAGATAGGTACCACTGTCGACCAGCAGCAGACACGCCGGCGCAAAAATAAGCACGCCCATGGTGTCGCTGGCCCACCAGATCAATGCATGGTGAAAAAACTCGGCGGGCTCAATCATGCCCTGCAGAAGAAAGGACAGCGAGCTGATCAGCGCGTTGCTGATACAGGCCAGCGGGCCGCTCAGCAGCGAGAACAACCAGATATCCCGGGTGCGGTACAGCGGATTGGGAAATGCAACTCCGCGGCGTACCAGTACCGCCCCCAGCCACGCCTGCAGCCCGGCACCCACCGCCACCGGCAGAAAGGTCAATGAGGCGCTCAGCACATCCTGGGCTGAGCCCCATGGCCCCAGACTATTGGCCAACAGCGAGCCCAGCACCACCGCAGGCACCGCACTGCGCCCCACCAGCAGCACCGCCGCCAGAGCCAGGCCGGCAGCGGGCCAGACGACGGAAACCTGGGTGTGATCGGTGGCCAGCAGCAGCCCCAGTTGTGCGAACAGCAGGTAGCCGACCGCGATCAGCACAAACCGGCCGCACCGGTAAACGACACCGCGCTGGGCAGATACATAGTGCATAAGGTTTTCTGCAGGGTTGCGTGTCAGTGGATGAAACTACTGACTATAGTCGAGGGCAGGGACAACGTTGACCCGCGGCAGACAGCTTGCGCCGGAAATGTGGACTGCGTTGGCCACACACCCTGCGCCCCACCTTCACTACAGCAGATCAATCAGCTGCTTGGCCGCCAGGTAGGGCGTGATCTCGCCGCGCTTCACCCGCGCCTGCAGTACCGGCAGATCACGGCGCACCTGGGGATGCTGCTTGAGTTTCATGTCCAGCATTTCCATCAGCAGGGTTTTCATCCAGTCGATGTTCTGCCGGGCGCGCTTTTCAACCAGCGCGTTGTTCGCCCTGGCTTCGATCTGGAAGGTGTTGATCATGTTCCACACCGCATCGATATTCTGATTCTTCAGTGCGGAGCAGGTCATGACCTGCGGGGTCCAGAACGAGGTGTGCTGCAGCAGGTTGAGCGCATTCTGGTAGTGGCGCTGGGTCTGTTTGGCGTAGTTGAGGCTCTCGCCGTCGGCCTTGTTGATGACCAGGGCGTCGGCCAGTTCCATGATGCCCTTCTTGATGCCCTGCAGCTCGTCCCCGGCGTTGGGAATCATCAGCACCAGAAAGAAGTCCACCATCGCGGCCACTTCATACTCGGACTGCCCGACCCCCACGGTTTCCACCAGGATCACGTCGTAGCCCGCCGCCTCGCACAGCAGCATGGTCTCGCGGGTTTTCTGGGCGACCCCGCCCAGGGCGCCTGCCGACGGCGACGGTCTGATAAATGTGTTTTCGGCCCGCGACAACATCTCCATACGGGTCTTGTCACCCAGTATCGAGCCACCGTGCACCGGGGAACTGGGATCCACAGCCAGCACCGCAACCCGCTTGCCCTGCTCCAGCAAGTGCAGGCCGAAGGCTTCGATAAACGTCGACTTGCCAACCCCGGGAATGCCGCTGATGCCGATGCGGATACTGTTGCCGGTATAGGGCAGCAGGTGCTCCAGTACCTCCTGGGCCTGCTGGCGGTGCGTGTCCCGGGTGCTCTCCACCAGGGTGATGGCCTTGGCCAGCGCGCGGCGATTGCCCTGCCGCAGGGCGTCGAGATCAATAGGCATAGGGCGCTGAATGCTGGACGGAAGACGGAAGACGCACGGACCAGCGGGTCGCGCAACCCCGGGAAGAATCAGCCAACAGGCAATGTAGCTCTGTCAGAAGCACCAGGCTCACCGACACAGCATGGCTCATCCGCTGGCACCAAGCACAGCGTCTTTCGTCTCCCGTCATGCGTCTCCCCCCATGTATTCTGTCCAGCGCTTTTGCCGCATTCAGCTTTTCTGCGCCTTGCTGATCGCGTCCAGCACCTCGCGCGCGGCCACCGGGATCTGCGTGCCAGGGCCGAAGATGCCCTTGACGCCGGCCTGGTAGAGGAAGTCGTAATCCTGGCGCGGAATAACACCGCCGGCCACCACGATCACATCGTCGGCGCCGTGCTTGCGCAGTTCTTCTATCAGGGCGGGCACCAGGGTCTTGTGACCCGCGGCCTGAGAGGAAACGCCCACCACGTGCACATCGTTTTCCACCGCCTGGCGCGCGACTTCCTCGGGGGTGGAAAACATCGGCGACAGGTCGATATCGAAACCGACATCGGCAAACGCGGTGGCAATAACCTTCGCGCCGCGGTCGTGGCCGTCCTGTCCCATCTTACAGACCAGCATGCGCGGCCGGCGGCCGTGCTGCTCGACGAATGTCTCGATATCCGCTTGTATGCTCATCCAGCCTTCATCCTGTTGGAACGCGGAGCCATAGACGCCGGACACGGTCTGGGCCTGCGCATTGTAGCGGCCCCAGGCGCGTTCCATGGCGTAGGAAATTTCACCCACGGTCGCGCGTGCGCGGGTGGCCTTGATCGCGAGGTCCAGCAGGTTGCCCTTGCCGGCACCCGCCTTGGCGGCCTGGAATATCGCCTCCAGTATCGCCTCGACCTCGGACTCCTTGCGCGTCTCGCGGATTTTCTGCAGGCGCTGGATCTGCGATTCACGCACCGCATGGTTGTCGATATCGAGGATATCAACCGGGTCTTCCTTGTCGAGCTTATACTTGTTGACGCCGACGATCACATCGTCGCCGCGGTCGATGCGCGCCTGCTTGCGGGCCGCCGACTCCTCGATACGCAGCTTGGGCATGCCGGTTTCTATGGCCTTGGCCATACCGCCCTGCGCTTCGATTTCCTCGATCAGGGACCAGGCTTTGTCGGCGAGCTGCTGGGTCAGGTTCTCCATGAAGTAGGAACCGCCCCAGGGGTCGATGACGTTGGTAATGCCGGTCTCTTCCTGGATCACCAGCTGGGTGTTGCGGGCGATGCGCGAGGAAAACTCCGTGGGCAGCGCGATGGCCTCGTCAAAGGCATTGGTGTGCAGGGATTGGGTGCCGCCGAATACCGCCGCCATCGCCTCGATCGTGGTGCGCACAATATTGTTGTAGGGGTCCTGCTCGGTGAGCGACCAGCCCGACGTCTGGCAGTGGGTGCGCAGCATCTTGGAGCGGGCATTTTTCGGTTCGAACTCGGACACGATGCGCGACCACAGCAGACGGCCCGCGCGCAGCTTTGCGACCTCCATATAGAAGTTCATGCCAATGCCCCAGAAGAAGGACAGGCGGCCCGCGAAGTCATCGATATTCAGGCCGGCGCTCAGCGCCGTGCGTATATATTCCTTGCCGTCGGCCAGGGTATAGGCCAGCTCAAGCGCTGCGTCGGCGCCCGCTTCCTGGATGTGGTAACCGGAAATGGAAATGGTGTTGAACTTGGGCAGGTGCTCCGAGCAGTAGGCGATGATATCGCCGATGATGCGCATGCTCGGCTCGGGCGGATAGATATAGGTGTTGCGCACCATAAATTCTTTCAGGATGTCGTTCTGAATGGTGCCGGACAGCTGGTCCTGGGCCACGCCCTGCTCTTCGGCGGCGACAATATAGCCCGCCAGCACCGGCAGCACCGCGCCGTTCATGGTCATCGAGACCGAGACCTTGTCCAGCGGAATCCCGTCGAACAGGACCTTCATATCCTCGACGGAGTCGATGGCGACGCCCGCCTTGCCGACATCGCCCGTGACCCGCGGATGATCCGAGTCATAGCCGCGGTGGGTCGCCAGGTCAAACGCCACCGACACGCCCTGGCCACCGGCCGCCAGCGCCTTGCGGTAGAAAGCATTGGACGCCTCTGCGGTCGAAAATCCCGCGTACTGGCGAATGGTCCACGGCCGCCCCGCGTACATGGTGGGCTGGGGGCCGCGCAGGAAAGGTTCGAAGCCCGGCAAGGTATCGGCGAACTCCAGGTCCGCCATGTCTGCCGCCGTGTACAGCGGCTTGATGTCGATGGCCTCGGGGGTTTTCCACACCAGCGCGTCCCTGGACTGGCCGCCTTTTTCCAGCTGTTTGTCGACCTGGGCCTGCCAGTCGCCGACCGTAGCCTGCTTGGGTTTGTATTCGCTCATTGCACTGTGCCCTCGTTGCGCGGTGGATTTCACTCAATGATCAGCGGGTGGCTGGCTGAGCTCGATCAAAACGCCATCGGCGGATTTGGGATGGATAAAAATCACCAGACAATCATGCGCACCGGGCTGCGGCGCCTCGCTGAGGAACTGGTAACCCTTCGCCTTGAGCCGCTCCACATCCGCGACGATGTCGTCCGTGGTAAAGCAGATATGGTGCAGGCCGCCGGGGCGCTTTTCCAGGAACTTGGCAATGGGCCCCTCGCCCTGGCGAATCGGGTGCACCAGCTCAATGCTGGTCTCCCCGACAGGAAAGAACGCCGTCGAGGTCCTGGCCGACTCGACATCTTCACGGCCGCTATAGTTGAGGCCGAAATCCTCCAGAAAGCGCTTGATTGCGCGATCCAGATCGGGCACAGCAATGGCGATATGGTCCAGTCCGGTAATCATGGCTCTCTCCTGTTTACAGCGCCTTACAGCGTCGCCAGAAATGCGTCGGTGGCCTTGCGGCGGCGCGCCTTGATGTCCTCGGGCGACTCGACCACGATGGTTTCATCCGGCGTAATCTTGAACAGCGGCTGCCCCTTCTTGATGATCACGCCATCGCCCTCCATCAGCACCTTGTCGATGGTGCCGGAAAACGGCGCGTACACCTTGTTGAACATTTTCATGACTTCGACGATATACAGCGGCTGGCCTGCCTCGAAGTGCGACCCTTCTTCCACAAACGGATCCATGCCCGGCGCTTCGCGCGGGTAGAACATGCCGCCGCTGCTCGCGAGTATCTCGTCCGACTTGGCCGCCGGCGGCGGCACCAGCACTTTTGCCATGCGGGTCTGCAGGGCCGTGTCGGTGAGCCGGTCAGGAATCGTCAGGCTGAGATCGTCATTGACCTTGAGGGCAAAGAAATCCGTCTGTCTGGCCAGCGTCGGCAGCAGCGACAGAATTTCACTGCCAGCCTGATAGCCCGCGTGCGCCGCCTGTGCTCCTTCCCAGTCGGCCGCATCAAAGTCCTTCGGACAGGCACCGAGCAACGCGCTGTTGATATCGGCGAAGCTGAACAGGCCGAGGCGCTTGCGCAGACTTTCATAGAAGCTCAGTCCCGTCTGCAGCAGCGTATGATCATCGGCCCAGATCATATAGGCCGCAGGCTTGCCCGGCGCATGATCCATATTCAGGAAACGGTACAACTCGTCGAGAATTTCCAGCGGATTTTTCAACCACTCGACATGGCCATTGACAAAGCGGAAGTTGTGGCGGTTGACACTGAGCCAGCCCGACAGCATATGGGGCTCCTCAGCCAGGCGTTCCAGGGGGCGCAGCAACAGGCCCTGCTTGCGGTCCAGCACCTGGGCCCAGGCACTGCGCGACGCTGCATCCGCCCTGGCCAGATAACGGCCGCGCAACTGCGCGTAAGCGTAATTGAGATCAATCTGTTCGGCGGCCGCGCGCAACTCACCGACGGCGGTCAGATAGGGCACGATAAACCGCGTGCTGGGTCGCGCGTTGACATTCTGGCCGATAAACCAGTTCACCAGTCCGTAGTGAAACTGGAGGTTGGTGGCCAGATCCTTGCCGCGCAACTCGGTGCAGCGCAGGATTTCGCTGAGGCGCTGGTAGCTGTCCAGCCGGTCCTCGCCCACTGTCAGCAGCAGCGCGATATTGGAGTCATAGGCGCCGGCCAGGTGGTACTTCATAAACACATCCGTGTCGGGATTGTGCATGGAAATACCCTGGTCATCGCGAATCTCGCCAGCAATGGCGTTGGACCAGTATTCGATGACGCCACCCGCATGGGGCTGCAGCGCCTGGTTGGTGGCGTTGAGGCGCGCCTCCACTGCGACGCCCTCGCGGGGCAGACGCTCCGGCCTGGGCAGGCGCTTGCCGTGGCGGGCCAGCAACACCATGGCCTCGACCAGCGAGGTCACCACAAAATGTTCGGCGGGGTTGGCAGGATTGCTGAAGCGCAGCTTGTAGCACAGCTCGGTGACCCGGTGTTCGACCTGAATCCGCGTATTCATCTCCATAAAGAAATGGCTTTCGCCATCGACGATACACTCGAAGGTCGACACCGAATCCAGGCCCACGGCCTGGCCGAAGCGGGCGGCCTCGGTCTCCATCTTCTTGAGTATCTCCAGGTCCGTGCGCAGGGTCTTGGCCTCGGCGCTGCGGCCCTGCTGCTCCGCCTTTTCAATGGCGGCGGCGAGCTCTTCAACGGTGACCGACACTTCCAGCAGTTTCTGCTCGTGCATCTGCAGCGAACAGTCGCGCCCGCCCATGGTGATGCACCAGTCGCCATTGCCCACCACCTGGATTTCCTGGTGGCGCGTGGTCTCGATATTCAGCTCCAGCAATACGTTCTTGTTGTCGCCGACGCCATTGCACTTCACCTCGGCGAGGATTTCACGCAGCAGTTCCGGCCCGCGCGCAGCCGCCTGTTTGATTTTCTCCGCGTCGCTGCCGCTATAGCTGGCCGGTGCCGCCATGATGCGCTGGCCCTTGCCGCCACCGCCGGATATGGCCTTGAGGCGCACCCGGTTGTTCATATACCCGGCGAACATTTTTTCGAGCTGACGCTTGAGCTCAGCGCCCAGCTCATCGATGCTGAACAGGTCCACGCCTTTCTGGTAAGAGGCCGCCAGCACTTCGACAGCCTTTTCTTCCAGGGTCAGCTTGGCGTCGTCCAGCACGCTGGCATCCACCGCGAGACGCTGGTCTTTGCACAGCTTGACCAGCGACGCCAGGTCAGGGTACTTGGCCAGCAAGGTCAGCACCGTGAGGTTGTCCACCCCCGGCGTGGTGGAAACACCCACCTCCAGCGCCGTGCGCTTGGCCTCGTCCTTCAGGCCCGCCGCATGTACGGTATGCGAACACGGGCCGATGAAATTCAGGCCGGCCTTCTCCATGGCCGACACCATCTCCTCGTCTTCGGCCATAAAGCCGTAACCCGCGAAGATCGCGTTATAGCCGTTGTCGTGGGCAATCGCCACGATCTGCTGGATACGTTGTACCCGCTCCTCCTTCGACGCACCGCTGTAGTCCGGCACGCGGTGGACGCGATGCGGATCCGTGAGTTTGCGCAACTCCGGAGCCAGTGCATTGGTGTAGGTAATGGAGTCCTTTTCCGACAGCAGAATCCCGTAGGTATGGATACCCATCTCGTCAAAGACATCCATGGCTTCCTTGCGGATAGGGCCACGGCAGATAATCAACGGCCGTACGTCTTCGCAGCTGAAGCTGCGCACCCATTCCGAGGCGTGGCCGGAAAGCTTGCGCATGCTGTGGATCAGCGGATTGTGGAGATAGTGCTTGTTGGTTGCCTTCACTTTCAAAACCTCGTGTGCTGCTCTGCCCATCGTCAGTACCTGTTGTCAGGCGTTTGCTGTCAGTGGAATTCCCGCTGGACGGCGGTCAACGGTTCGGGCTGGTAATGGGACAGATGGAAGCGCAGGTTTTCAGCGAGCACCGTGCGCAGCTCGGAAGGCATGACAATTTGCGATATTGAACCCAGGCTCAGGGCTTCGTTGGGGTTCATCAGCTCGCGCTCGTAGCGCTGGGCCAGCAGCGCTTCCTGCTCCTTGACCCACTGGGCGACTGACGCAGTCGCCGCGCGGCGCGCATCGGCTTCGGGCAGGCCCTTGGCCAGCTGGGCCTTGAGCGCTTCGGCGGTGCGACCGGCAACCGCGCCGCGTATCGCGCGCAACTCGTCCTTGTAGACAAACTCAACACCCGCCGGCCCCATCACCGCCGCACGGGTAGTGGGCAGCGCGATGACCAGGTCCGCGCCTGTCGGGTAGTTGTTGTAGGACGCATAGGCGCCGCCAAAGGCATTGCGGATCAGCACCAGAAAACGCGGTGTGCGCAGATCGATAATGGCGTCCAGCATGGCGCGACCGGCATGCACGATACCGCCCGCCTCCTGCTCGCGGCCCGGCAGAAAGCCCGTGGTGTCTTCCATGAAAATCATCGGGATGTTGTAGATATTGCAGAAGCGGATAAAGCGCGCGTTTTTGTAGGCCGCATCGATATCGATCTGACCCGATGCAACGGCGGAGTTGTTGGCAACGAAGCCCACCACGTTGCCCGCCATGCGCCCCAGGGCGCAGATGGTATTGCGCGCGCGCTCGGGCTGGATCTCGATGAAGTCGCCGTGGTCGCAGATCTGCTGGATGATGATGCTGACCTCCAGCGGCGTGTTGAACCCGGTTGGCGAGTTGAAGGCCTTTCTCAGCAGGATATCGATATCCCAGGTCTTGCGGCCCACGGGGTCCGAAGTCTTCTGGAACGGCGCCAGCACATTGTTGCTGGACGGCAGGTAGTTGAGCAGTTGCTTGACCTTCTGCAGCGCGCTGACCTCATCGGGCACCACGAAATCCGTCACGCCCGACTGCGAGTGCACGCGGGGTCCGCCCAGTTCGTCGGGGGTGACATCCTCGCCCAGCACGGACTTGACGACACCCGGACCGGTCAGGCCAAAAAACGTGTCGTTGGGCTGAATCACAAAGCTGCCCTGGCGCGGCAGATAGGAGCCGCCGCCGGCGTTGAAGCCGAACATGCACATGATCGACGGCACCACACCGCTGATCTTGCGCAGCGCCGTAAAAGCCTCGGCATAGCCGTCCAGGCCACCGACACCCGCCGGCACATAGGCCCCCGCGGAATCGTTCATGCCAACCAGTGGAATGCGGCGCTTGCCGGCCAGTTCGAACAGCCGCGCCAGCTTCTTGCCGTTGGTGGCGTCCATGGAGCCGGCGCGCACCGTGAAATCGTGACCGTACAGCGCGACATCGCGGCCGTTGACCTGGATCACCGCGGTGACCAGGGACGCGCCGTCGAGGTTGGGGCCCCAGTTCTGGAACAGGAAGGTGGGCTCAGTGCCCGGGTCTTTGAGCACATCGATGCGCTCCCACACCGTCATGCGCTTCTTGAGGTGCTGTTTCGCGGTATTGACCACACCGGCGGCCTCGCGCGGCCGGCGCTGCAGCTCCAGACCGGCCTGCAGCGTTTTCTCATACAGGCCCGGCTGATAGCTGATTTGGCCCGGAACCAGGAATTCGACCGCCTGGTCTTCGGCAAATGGGTTATCGAGGCTGGG
>JAVEVZ010000360.1:0-2843 GCA_034004805.1 Spongiibacteraceae bacterium
CGGTGCTGATCACTGCCTCCACCCCCAGCAATGACCCGGTGCGGCAGGCGGCGCATATGTGCCGCAAGCGCGGCCGCATCGTGCTGGTGGGCGTAGTGGGCCTGGAGCTGACCCGCGCGGATTTCTACGAGAAGGAACTGAGCTTCCAGGTGTCCTGTTCCTACGGGCCGGGACGCTACGACCCGAACTATGAGGACAAGGGCCAGGATTACCCGCTGGGCTTTGTGCGCTGGACCGAGCAGCGCAACTTCGAAGCCGTACTGGACATGATGGCCGACGGCCGGCTGGACGTGGCGCCGCTGATTTCCCACCGCTTTCCCCTCGAACAGGCCGAAGAGGCCTACCGCGTCCTTTATGAGGAGCGCCCGCTGGGTATCGTGCTGGAATACCAGGCCGCTGCCGCCGCGCCCGCACGCACCATTGCCGTGACGTCCGACGTCCAGCGCAGCAGCCCGGTGGATGCGCCGCGGCTGGGGTTTATCGGCGCCGGCAATTACGCCACCGCGGTGCTGATACCCGCCTTCGCCGCGACCCCGGCGCGCTTGCTGCGGGTGGCATCGGCGGCCGGGCTGAGCAGCGTGCATGCAGCCAAGCGCCACGGCATCGCCGAGGCCACCACTGACAGCGCCGCGATGTTCACGGCAAGTGATCTCGACGCGGTGGTGATCACCACCCGCCACAACAGCCACGCGCGCATGGTTCAGCAGGCGGTGAGCGCGGGCAAGCATGTGTTTGTCGAGAAGCCCCTTGCGGTGACCGCGCAGGAACTGGCCGAACTCAAAGCCACTTACGACGACCTGCCGGCCACGTCGCGCCCCGCGCTGATGGTCGGTTTCAACCGGCGCTATGCACCCCACATCCAGACGCTCAAGCGCGCGATGGACAAGGCCGCAGCACCGGCGGCGCTGATCATGACGGTCAACGCCGGCGCGATTCCCGCCGACCACTGGACCCAGGACCCGGAGATCGGCGGCGGGCGGCTGATTGGCGAGGGCTGCCACTTCGTGGACCTGCTGCGCTTTCTGGCCGCCAGCCCCATCGTCAGCTGGTCGGTCAACGCCCTGGCGGGGCACGGCCCCCGGGACAGCTGGCAGTTGCTGCTGGCCTTCGCCAATGGCAGCACCGGCACCGTTCATTACTTGGCCAACGGCAACAAGCGCTTTCCCAAGGAGCGGCTCGAAGTGTTCTGCGGCGGCGGCATTGCCCGTGTCGACAACTTCCGCAAGCTGGAGAGCATCGGCTGGGCCGGACTCGCATCCCAGCGCGGCTGGCGCCAGGACAAGGGCCAGCGGGCCTGTGCCGCGGCGTTTGTCGAGGCGCTGCAAAGCGGCGACCTGAGCGGGCTGATTCCCGCCAACGAACTGTTTGAAGTGGCCGAGCTGTGCATCGCAGCCACCGCGCAACTGGGCAGCCACTGATGCTGAAGGGGCCGGCTCGTACCTTGCGCACGCTGGCGGCCCTGCGCCCCCGGCAGCTGGCCATGCTGGTGTGGCGGCGCGGCCTGCAACCGCGCTTGCGGCGCCGCCCCGCCGTGCCGGATGTGCCGGCGTTTGGCGAGGCGCTCACGTTCCGCTTTCTGAATCGCGAACGCAGCTTTGCTCCCGGCGTGTTCAACTGGCAACCCGCCGGCGAGCACCGGCTGTGGATCTACAACCTGCACTATTTCGGTTACCTGAACGACACCGCCTACCCGTTGGCGCAGCAGCTGGCGCTGATCGAGCACTGGATTGCCGCCAACCCCAAGGGCTACGGCCCCGGCTGGGAGCCCTACCCGACCAGTCTGCGGTTGGTGAACTGGCTGCGCTGGCGCGACCGCAACGGCGGCGACGAGGCCGCGGCCAGCGAGCCCTGGGCCAGCATTGACGCGAGTATCCGCGAGCAGGCCGACTGGCTGAGCCGGCACCTCGAAACCCATATCCTCGCCAACCATTATTTCGAGAACCTCAAGGCACTGGTGTTTGTGGCCGCCACCCTGGGGGGCCGCGCCGGGAGTTTCCGGCAGGCGCGGCTTGAGATGAAGCTGCTGCGCGAACTGGGCGAGCAGTTTCTCGACGACGGTGGCCACTACGAGCGCACCCCCTCCTATCACTGCCTGCTGCTGGACGGCCTGCTGGACCTGATCGAACTGGACCAGCGCCGGCCCGGCGTGCTGTCGGGAGTGCTGAGCCAGGCGCTGCACGCCACCGCCACCGCTGCCCTCGATGCCCTGCGCGCCATGGAGCTGCCGGGGGACGCCTACCCGCTGTTCAACGACTCCGCCTTCGACAGCGCGCCGCGGCCCTCGGCGCTGTATGCGCGGGCCCTGGACCTGGGGCTGGGCTGGGAGATCCCCGAGCAGCCGGCGCAGATCGCCCTGGAGGACTTCGGCGTATTCGGCTGGCGCAGCGAGCGCGCCGGGGTCATGGCCATCAAGTGCGGCGCGGTGGGGCCGCGCTACCAGCCGGGCCACACCCACTGCGATTTGTTGAGCTTCGAGTGGTACCTGGGCGGGCGCCCCATCGTGGTGGACACCGGGGTACTGGAATACGAGCCCGGCCCTCTGCGGCGCTATGTGCGCAGCACCGCCGCCCACAACACGGTGGCCATCGCGGGGGAGGAGCAGTCCGAGGTGTGGGGCGAGTTCCGGGTGGCGCGGCGCGCCGCAGTGCTGGCGGGCGGCGTGGCCAGTACTGCCGAGGGCGTGGAGTTTCTCGGTGAGATCGAGGGCTTTCACGCCGCTGGCAGCGCCCTGCACCACCAGCGCCGGCTGGGCTATCGCGACGCCGGCGCCGGGGTAACGATCTACGTCGAGGACCTGATCACCGGGCGCGGCGACTACGACCTCAGCAGCCGCCTGCTGTTTC
>JAVEVZ010000051.1:0-12960 GCA_034004805.1 Spongiibacteraceae bacterium
GCGAGTCGCCCTGGCGCGTGAGGAGGAAAAGATGGAGCACCATCTGCCGTTCCTGGCTACGGTGGGGTCCACCAGTCCGTATGTTGGCCTGTTTGGCACGGTCTGGGGCATCATGACCGCCTTCCAGGGGCTGGCCAATGTCCACCAGGCGACCCTTGCCACGGTGGCGCCGGGCATATCCGAGGCGCTGGTGGCGACAGCCATGGGGCTGTTTGCGGCGATCCCGGCAGTCGTGGCCTACAACCGTTATTCGGCCTGGGCGGACAACCTCAGTGGCAAATACATCACTTTTGTCGACGAGTTCTCCAGCATCCTGCATCGCCAGGCCTATTCGGGTGGCAAACAGAGGTAACGCACATGGCCAGGCGGCAGCAGCGACGCAAACCCATGTCGGAAATTAACGTAGTCCCCTATATCGACGTCATGCTGGTATTGCTGGTGATCTTTATGATTACCGCGCCCATGCTGATGCAGGGCGTCAAGGTCGATCTGCCCAAGGCACCAGCCGAGCCGGTGGGCAAGCAGGACGATGAGCCCCTGATCGTGTCAATCAAGGCCGACGGCAGCTATTACCTCAATATCGGTGATCAGCCCGAGACTGCCGTGAGCCTTGCATTGGTTGAAGATCGGGTCGGCAAGATCATGCGCCGCAAGCCGGAGACCTCGGTGCTGGTATGGGGTGATCACCGCGTAGCCTACGGCGAGGTCGTGACGCTGATGACCGTTCTGCAGGGCGCGGGCGCACCGTCGGTGGGCCTGGTCACGGAATCACCGGATCCACGCAAGCAATGATGCGCTCACTGTGGCTGCCATTGATGGCGACGCTGCTGATGCACGTCGTTATTCTGCTGGCGATTATTTTCGGGCTGCCGTCGATGAATGTGCAGACCACGGTCAAGAAGCCCCTGCAGGTGGTGGAGGCGCGGCTGGTAACGCTGGAGCCCAGCAAGCCCAAGCCTGCCCCGAAGGCCGCACCGACGCCAGCGCCAAAACCCGCTCCCAAGCCGGCACCCAAACCCGCGCCAAAGCCAGCGCCAAAACCGGCACCGAAGCCTGAACCCAAGCCGACTCCAAAACCCGCACCCAAGCCGGATATGCAGGCGGAGCAGCAGCGCATCAAGCAGGAGCAGCAGCGGGAGACGGAGCGCCAGCAGGAACTTATGGAGCAGATGCAGCGCGAAATGGCCGCTGCGATGGAGCGCGAGGAGGCTGCGGAGCAGGCGCGCACGGAAGCCGAGATGGCGCAGAGCTATACTGGCGCGATCCAGCGTGCAGTGCAGATGCAGTGGAGCCGCCCGCCCAGCGCGCGCAACGATATGGAAGTCGAGCTGATCATCCATCTGGTGCCGACCGGTGAGGTGGTCAATGTCGTGGTGGCGCGCAGCAGCGGCAATGATGCATTCGATCGCTCGGCGGAAAATGCAGTAAAGAAAGCGGCGCGCTTTCCCGAACTGCAACAGTTGCCGCCGCAGGTTTTTGAGAAGTACTTCCGCCGGTTTCGGCTCAATTTCAACCCCGAGGATTTGCGACGGTGAGTGTGCGTAAACTATTGCTCTTGATCGTGATCGGCTGCCTGCCTCTGATAGCAGCGGCGGAGTTGACCATTGAAATCACTCAGGGTCGCGACAACCCCAGTGCTATTGCGGTGGTGCCTTTCGCCTGGGCCGGCAGCGCCTTGCCCGAAGACGTGGCTGCGATTGTATCGGCGGATCTACAGCGCTCGGGGCAGTTCGCTCCGGTTGACCGCAGCGATATGCTCGGTCGGCCCCACGAGGAAAAAGAGGTTTTCTACCGGGACTGGCGTGCGCTCGATGTCGAGTACCTGGTGGTGGGGCGTATCCTGGCCCACGAGTCGGGTGTGGTGATTCGCTATGAACTGTTCGACGTGTTCAAGCAGACGCGCCTTATGCATGGCGAGGAAGTGGGCGGGGTGTCGGCACTGCGCGATATGGCGCACCGGATCAGCGACCGGGTCTATGAAAAGCTCACGGGTATCCGGGGCGCATTCAGTACCAGGCTTCTCTACGTGTCGGCAGTCCGTTCCGGCAACAATGCCATGCGCTACCGATTGATGATCAGCGACGCCGACGGTGCCCGCGAGCGCATGCTCCGGGAGCAGAGCCAGCCCATCCTCACGCCCAGCTGGTCGCCGGACGCGAAAAAAGTGGCCTATGTGTCCTTCGAGACGACCCGCCCGGCCATATTCATGGAAAACCTGGTTACCGGTGAGCGCACCCAGCTCACCAATTTCAAGGGCCTGAACGGGGCGCCCGCCTGGTCGCCGGACGGCCGTCGCCTGGCGTTGGTGCTGTCCAAGGATGGCAGCCCGGATATCTACACGATGGATATCGCGAGTCGACAGCTGACCCGGGTCACGGATCATTACGCGATCGATACCGAGCCCGCCTGGCTGCCGGATGGCAAATCGCTGGTATTTACTTCGGACCGCGGCGGCAAGCCGCAGCTCTATCAGGTCACTCTGGCCTCGGGCTATGTGGAGCGCCTCACTTATGACGGCGATTACAACGCCAGGGCGCGGGTGCTGCGGGACGGCAGCGGCATGATCTTCGTCCATCGCAGCAACGGCGAATTCCACATTGCGCTGCAGAATCTGCGCACCGGGGTGGTGGAAGTGCTGACCCGCACCCGGCTGGACGAATCCCCGAGTATTGCGCCCAATGGCACGATGGTGATTTATGCGACGCTGCACCAGAATAAAGGTGTATTGGCGGCGGTTTCGGTAGACGGTGGCGTCAAATATCTGTTGCCGTCGGGTTCAGGCGATGTCCGCGAACCTGACTGGTCGCCTTTTCTGCATTGACGATGCCAAATATATTTCGCGTTTTGCCTTGATGGGGGGATGAATCGCCCAAAATTTACCGATAGACTAGGCGCCAATCGTTCTGGCCATGTACTGGCGAGAGGTGCCGGGCGACAGTGAAGGCGGACGGTAATCTGACTCGTTAAGACCACTCGGGAATACGTTATGAACCTTATTAGCTTGCAGAAACTTTTGGGCTTGGTGTTGGCCGCAGCGCTGGTAGCAGGCTGTGCCAGTACGGATACGCAGGATGCTGACTCACAGGTAAACACCGCTGAGCAACGCGCCAGCACCGCAGAGGAAGACGCAGCTGCCGCTGCGGCCGCCGCTGCTGCTGCCGAACGTGAAGCGGCCGCGCGCCTGGAATACACCGTCTACTTTGACTTTGATACCGCTGTACTGTCTGCGGAGACGCGTGCCAAGTTGGACGCTCACGTTGCCTACCTGCAGGCAAACAACAAAACGGTCCGTCTCGAAGGCCACTGCGACGAGCGCGGCACCCGTGAGTACAACATGGCACTGGGCGAGCGTCGTGCTAAAGCGGTTGCTGATTACCTGGCCGCCAACGGTGTAGCTCGCTACCGTGCCGAGACCGTCAGCTACGGTGAAGAGCGTCCGGTTGCCTTTGGTCACGACGAAAGCGCCTGGCGCCAGAACCGTCGCGTAGAGATCGTCCTGAACTAAGTATGTCATCTCGACTGGCTCGTCTGAACGCTGCGCCCTTACTGGGCGCAGCGTTTCTGATTTTTGCGACTGCCGCTTGTGCGCAGGCTCCCATTGTGGACGCCAGCGGTCGGGCGGCGTCTCAGCAGCGCCCCGCTGCCGCGCCGCAAGCCGACAGTGGTGGCCAGGGTGAACTGTTTTACCAGTTGCAACTGCTGCGCCAGGAAGTCATGGATCTGCGCGGCACCGTTGAGCAACAGGGCCATGAGCTGCGTCAGCTCAAGCAGCAGAGTCTCGATCGTTACCTCGACCTCGATAAGCGGCTTGGCAGTGCAGGCGCATCCGCTAGCGCCGCCGCCCCCGTGGCATCGACAGGTTCCGCTGCGGATATCGCGCAGGTGCCTGCCCAGGAGGGGGAGTACGAGGCGTATCGCGACGCCTACAAGCAGGTCAAGGATCAGCAGTTCGACAAGGCGATACCTGCCTTTCTGAGTTTTCTGAAGCGTTATCCCTCAGGCCAGTATGCCCCCAACGCCCACTATTGGCTGGGCGAGCTGTACCTGGTCAGCAGCCCGCCGGCGCTGGAGTCGGCGCGGCAGCACTTTTCCCAGTTGCTGGAGCAGTATCCCGGCAACAGCAAGCAGCCCGACGCCATGTACAAACTGGGGCGGGTGTATTTTCTGACGGGTGACAAAGCGCGCGCCCGGCAGCTGCTGGAACAGGTTGTGGCCGACTATGGAAACACCGGTTCGTCCGCGGCAAAACTGGCCAGTCAGTTCCTCACGCAGAACTTTTAACCCTCCCGGCCCATGCGCGGCACAGGGCCTGTATGCCGTGTCGCGACATCGATGGCGTACACCATGACCGATCCTGAATTGCGTATTACCGAAATCTTCTATTCGCTGCAGGGCGAAACCCGAACCGTGGGGCTGCCCACGGTATTCGTGCGCCTGACGGGTTGTCCGCTGCGCTGTGGCTATTGCGACACCGAGTACGCGTTCCATGGCGGCGAGCGCCGCAGCCTGGCCCAGGTGCTGGCCGAAGTGGAGCAGTACGCGCCGCGCTATGTGACGGTGACGGGCGGCGAACCCCTGGCGCAGAAAGCCTGCCTGCCACTGCTGACGGCGCTGTGCGACCGCGGTTACGAAGTGTCCCTCGAAACCAGTGGTGCGATCAGTCTAGAAGGTGTCGATGCGCGGGTGGTCAAGGTCATGGACCTCAAGACGCCCGGGTCGGGGGAGATGCACCGCAATCTCTACGCCAATATTCCCCTGCTGGGCAGCGCCGATCAGGTCAAGTTCGTGATTTGCGATCGCGATGACTACCAGTGGGCGCGACTGCAAATGGACCGCTTCGAACTTGCTGGTCGTGTGGGCGAGGTCCTGTTTTCCCCCAGTTTTGGCCAGCAGGACGCCACGGAGCTGGCGGAGTGGATACTGGCCGACCGGCTCAACGTACGGCTGCAGCTGCAGCTGCATAAACTGCTGTGGGCGGATGCGCCCGGCCATTGAGGGTTATGCCGTGAAACACGCTGTCGTACTGCTGTCGGGCGGTCTGGACTCTGCGACGGTGCTGGCAATGGCTCGCGACCAGGGCTGGACGTGCCATAGCCTGGCCTTTGACTACGGCCAGCGGCATCGCGCCGAGCTGGCTGCGGCGATGCAGGTCGCCGAGCAGGGCGGGGCTGCCAGTCACCGGGTTGTGCGCCTGGACCTGAGCGCGATCGGCGGCTCGGCGCTGACCGACCCGGCAATCCCGGTGCCCGAAGCCGGCGGTGAAGGCATACCCGTCACCTACGTGCCTGCCCGCAACACCATTATGCTGGCAGTGGCCCTGGGCCTGGCGGAGGTCGTGGCGGCGGAGGCCATCTTTATCGGGGTGAATGCAGTTGACTACTCGGGCTATCCCGACTGCCGGCCCGCCTTTATCGACGCATTCCAGGCCCTCGCACAGGTGGCAACCAAGGCCGGTGTGGAGGGGCGCGCCATCCGGATCCTGGCGCCGCTGCTGGCGCTCACCAAGGCCCAGATCATCCAGCGCGGCAGCGCGCTGGGGGTGGACTACAGCCAGACTGTCTCCTGCTACCAGGCCACTGATGCGGGCGAGGCCTGCGGCCACTGCGACAGCTGCGCGCTGCGCCGTGAAGGCTTCCAGCGCGCCGGAATTCCCGATCCGACCCGCTACCGATAATTCATTGAGAAAAACCCTCGCACAGATGCGAGTTAAGGGCTTGTTTTTTGATGATGGATCATTAAGATATGCGCCTCCTCGGGGTCGTTAGCTCAGTTGGTAGAGCAGTTGGCTTTTAACCAATTGGTCGCTGGTTCGAATCCAGCACGACCCACCATTTCCCCCCCTGCCTCGTCCGGCTCCACACCATTAACGGGCACGGGCATTCCTTCGTGCCCGGTTTTGTTCGTGCCAGCCTCATTTGGCCGCACTGGCTCAGTGCCGCGGCGGAGGCTTTACGCCGACGTCTGGTCAACCCCTGCGGTCGCGCAAAATCTTCTGGTACACTATGCAACCTTTTCTCGACGGTCTCCCCGGGTAGGGTTATATATGGGCCAAACCGCCGCGAACGTGCAGCAAATCGTCAGAACTCATCTGGACCATTCGGTACAGCGCCCGCCCTTGATTGCGGGCGAGCGGGATATATTGAAACAGCGGATACGCGCGCTTCTGCAGCGCGAGGACGCCGTGATGATCGCCCACTACTATACCGATCCGGAAATCCAGGCACTGGCCGAAGAAACCGGTGGTTGCGTTTCGGATTCGCTGGAGATGGCGCGCTTCGGCGCCCAGCATTCCGCCAAAACCCTGTTGGTCGCCGGCGTGCGCTTTATGGGCGAGACCGCGAAGATTCTCTCGCCGGAAAAGCGGGTCATCATGCCCACCCTGGATGCAACCTGTTCTCTGGATCTGGGCTGTCCGCCGGATGAGTTTGCGGCGTTCTGCGACGCGCATCCGGATCGCACCGTGGTCGTTTATGCGAACACATCGGCAGCGGTCAAGGCGCGCGCGGACTGGGTGGTGACGTCCAGCATTGCGCTGCCCCTTGTCGAGCATCTCGATGAGCTGGGCGAGAAGATACTGTGGGCGCCGGACAAGCACCTGGGCGGTTACATACAGCGCGAGAGTGGCGCGGATATGTTGCTGTGGGACGGCGCCTGTATCGTCCATGAAGAGTTCAAGGCCAAGGGCGTGGAAGACCTGAAGCGGGTCTACCCGGACGCGGCGGTGCTGGTTCACCCGGAATCGCCGGAAGCGGTGGTGGCGCTGGCGGATATGGTGGGTTCGACCTCGCAGATTATCCACGCCGCCAAAACCCTGCCCAACCAGCAGTTCATCGTCGCCACTGACCAGGGCATCTTTTACAAGCTGACCCAGCAGGTGCCGGACAAGGAATTCCTGATCGCGCCCACGGCCGGCAGCGGTGCGACCTGTCGCAGTTGCGCGCACTGTCCCTGGATGGCCATGAACGCGCTGGAGGCCGTGGCTGAGGTGCTGGAGCACGGCGGCAACGAGATTCACGTGGACCCGCAGCTCGGTGAGCTGGCCATGCGCCCCCTGCAACGGATGCTCGCATTTTCGGCGGCGCGTCGATAAAGGCGGATTTTCTGGCTATCGGGGCGCCGCACTGGCGCCCTTGTTTTTTTACCCGCCGCTACAACTGCTTCAGGTCAATCTTCAGCTGCTGGATCTGGCGTATGCGCTCCTGTATGCGCGCTTCGCTGATGCGATCGTGCTTGACCAGGGGCAGTGCATAGCCCAGCTGCTGGATGGCGCGATCCAGTACCCCATTCAGCACGAAGTACTCGGCGCGCGCCTGGTGGACGCCGACAATGTTGCCGGCCAGGCCGTGAACTTCGGCGAGCAGATACCACACGGCGGGATCGGTGGGGCGCCGCTTGACGTGCTCCTGCAGCAGGGCCTCGGCCTGTTGTGGCATATGGCTCTTCAGCAGGGCGTTGGCGTAGGCCATGGTCAGCGGATGGTTGCTGGGGTTGATGGCGAGTGCCCGCTGCAGGCGCTGGCGCGCCGTATCCAGTTCTCCCAGCCCGATCTCGATATCCGCGCGGGCGATCACATATTCCAGGCGGTTGGGTTCATTGGCCAGCAGGGGGGCAAGCGCTTCGCTGGCCTCTGCATAGCGGCCGCCGCGGGTATAGGCGAGGGCGAGGCCATAGCGACTGGCCTCGGGCCTGCGGTTGTCGCTGCTCTGGACTTGGCTGCGAAACCGTTTGACGGCTTCGTCGCTGCGGGGGGTGAGCTGCAGTTCGGCGCGCGCGCGCAGCAACTGGTAATCCAGCGTATCGGTGTAGATCTTCTGCGGGTACTGACGGGCGCGGTTGCGGGTGTCGGCGATGCGGTTTTCCGTCAGCGGGTGAGTGAGCAGAAACTCCGGGGGGCGCTGGCCGGCGTAGCGCAGGGCCTGCTGCATATTGTCGAACATGGCCGGCGCCGCGTTGGGGTCGTAACCGGCGGCCACCAGGGTATCCATGCCGATGCGGTCCGCTTCCTGTTCGTTCTGGCGGCTGTAGCGCAACTGGTTCTGCAGCGCCGCGGCCTGAGTGGCGGTCATCGCCGCGATACCGGCATCGCCGCCGGCGGTGGCCGCCAGCACGATCGACGCCAGCAGGCCCGCCATGGTCGGAATGCTGGCCCGCTGGCGCGCTTCCAGTCCGCGCACGAAGTGGCGCTGGCTGAGGTGGGCCAGTTCGTGGCCCAGTACCGATGCCAGCTGCGCCTCGGTATCGGCGAACAGAAACAGCCCGTTGTGGACGCCGATCACGCCGCCCGGCACCGCAAAGGCGTTCATGGTGGGGTTGTCGACGATAACGACTTCCAGCCGCCGGTCCTGGAGCTCGCTGTGGGAGGCCAGCTTGTAGATAAGCTGTTCGATGTAGACCTGCATCAGGGGGTCATCGATGGTCTTCACCTGGCTCCTGAACGCGCTCAGCCAGGCTCTGCCCAATGTGTGTTCCTGGCTCTGGGAGAACAGGCTCGAGCTGCCGTCACCCAGCGATGGCAGTGCGATTTCGGTATGGGCGCTGGCGCCCAGCGCCAGCAGGAGGCACCACATCGCGATGAAACAGCGCGTGCCCATGGATGTTGCTCTTGCTACCAAAGTATTCACTCTACCTGCTGCTGGCCTGTCGGTGACAGCCATTGGACCCACGGAGGTGCCACAAGGTTCTGTGCTTGGGGCGGTTCCGGCCTGTCGCTATACTAGCCGTTTGCCAATTGCGGTGGGCTGCCAATGGCCGTTGTCGACCTCGATACCTGTGGTTTGGATTGTCCTCTCCCCCTGCTGAAGGCTAAGCAGGCCCTGAATCGCATGGCCGTGGGCGAGTTGCTTTGCGTACTCGCCACCGACCCGGGTTCCGAGCGTGACTTCGCCGTGTTTGCACGTCAAAGTGGCCACAGCCTCCTGGAAAGCAGCGAGCAAGACGGCACCTACCGTTACCTGATCCGCAAGGAGGACGCCCGCCCATCATGAGTATGCTCACTTACCTGCGCAAATGGCTGAACCGGTTGTTTGCGGAAGAAGAGGCAGTGCTGCTGTTGCTGCTGATCTTTGCGGTACTGAGCCTGGTGGTGTGGTTTGGCAATGTGCTGGCACCGGTGATCGCCAGCCTGATACTGGCTTACCTGGTGCAGGGCGTCAGTGCGCAGCTCACCGCGCGCGGTCTGCCGCAATGGCTGGGCATCAGCGTCGCTTTCCTGCTGTTTATCGGCACCGTGCTGGCGGTCCTGCTGGTACTTCTGCCGCTGGTCTGGCAGCAGCTCACCAAGTTCATCGTCGACTTGCCGCGCATGATGACGACGATTCAGCACGCGCTGCTGTTGCTGCCTGAGCAGACCTCCCAGCTGATCACCGAGCAGCAGATCAAGGAGTGGGTAAGCCAGGCGGGTGTCGAGCTGGGACGTTTTGGTCAGGCCGTGGTATCGGTCTCTCTGGCCAGCGTACCCATGGTGGTCGGCGCGATGATCTACCTGGTACTGGTGCCGATTCTGGTGTTTTTCTTTCTCAAGGATCGCCAGCAGATTCTGGATTGGATGGCGACGTTTCTGCCCCGTCAGCGGCCGCTGATGACGCGGATCTGGCACGAGATGAACCAGCAGATCGCGAATTATGTGCGCGGCAAGGCGATTGAAATCGTTATCGTGGGCGCGGTCAGCTACATCTGCTTCGCGTGGATGAGCCTGGATTTTGCCGCATTGCTGGCGCTGCTGGTGGGATTGTCCGTTGTCATCCCCTATATCGGCGCAACGGCAGTCACCATCCCGGTTGCGATGGTGGGGTATTTCCAGTGGGGCTGGTCGGCGGACTTTATGTACCTGATGGTCGTGTATCTGATCATCCAGGCCCTGGACGGCAATGTGCTGGTGCCGCTGTTGTTTTCTGAGGCGGTCAATCTGCACCCGGTGGCAATCATCATGGCGGTGCTGCTGTTTGGCGGGCTGTGGGGATTCTGGGGTGTGTTCTTCGCGATTCCGCTGGCGACACTGATCAAGGCCGTGCTGAATGCCTGGCCCAGTGGTGACGAAATGCAGGTCGAGGTAGCCAAATGACAGCGATGCGTGGTGTGTGGATGGTGCTGGCGGTAGCACTGCTGGCGGCTTGCGCTGGTTTGCCGCAGTCTGCGCAGACACCGCTGACCAGTGACAACGACGGCCGCGCCTACCGTTACCTGCGCCTGGACAACGGCTTGCGTGTGCTGCTGATTTCGGACGCGGGTGCCCAGAAGGCGGGGGCGTCGCTGGACGTCAATATCGGCAGTCGCCAGGACCCGCCAGGCCGCGAGGGGCTCGCGCACTTTCTTGAGCACATGCTGTTTCTGGGTACGGAAAAGTACCCGCGCGCCGACGAATACCAGGAATTCATCAGCGCCCATGGCGGCGGCCACAACGCCTACACCGCGTTTGAGCACACCAATTATTTTTTCGATGTGGACCCTGACTACCTGGCGCCGGCGCTGGACCGCTTTGCGCAGTTCTTCGTCGCTCCGCTGTTCACCGCCGATTACGTCGCGCGGGAGAAAAATGCCGTCAACGCCGAGTATCTCGCACGCATCAAGGACGAGCAGCGGCGCTCCCTCGAAGTGCTCAAGGCGCAGGTGAACCCGGACCATCCGTTTGCCAAATTTACCGTTGGCGACCTCACCACGCTGGCTGACAGGCCGGGCCACACGGTGCGGGATGATCTGATCGATTTTTATCGGCGCTATTACTCCGCCAACCTGATGACGCTGGTGGTGCTGGGCCCCCAGTCTCTGGATGCGCTGGAGACCATGGTCAGGCCGGACTTTTCCCGGGTGCCGAATCACGATGTGCAGCTCGAACCCATTGCGGAACCTCTGTTCAATACTGAACCTGAGCGCCTGATCACGGTGCGCCCCGAGCAGGAGCAGCGCCAGCTGACCCTGATGTGGCCGGTCGATGACCCGCAGCCGCACTACCACAGCAAGCCGGCCGAGTACCTTGGCAACCTGCTGGGGCACGAGGGGGAGGGCAGCCTGCTGTCCTTCCTCAAGGCGCAGGGCTGGGCCAGCGGTCTGGCGGCGGGGCTGGGCCTGGCCTATGACGGGGGGGCGACCTTCGCGATCACGGTGCAGCTGACTGAAGCAGGTGTCGATGCCGTGCCGGCGGTGGTCGATGCGGTCTATCACACTATCGATCTGATTGCAGAGCACGGCATTGAGGCCTGGCGCTTTGACGAACAGGCGCGGATTGCCGAGCAGACCTTTCGTTTTCAGGAGCGTGGCGGCGCCATTGATGAGGTCAGCGGACTGGCACGCGACATGCACCTGTTCCCCGTGCGCGACGTATTGCGCGGGCATTACCTCATGGACCGCTACGATCCAGGCCTGATCGCGGACTACCTCGCCCGCCTGCGCCCGGACACCGCCTTGATGTTGCTGGTGGCGCCCGATGTGCCAGTCAGCCACCGCACCGCGCGCTATGCGGTGGCGTGGGGCGAACAGCCGCTGGGGCAGCCGGTGGCGGAAGGTGCTGCAATGGCGACCATCCAGCTGCCGGAACCCAACCCGTTTATTGCCCATCGCCTCGCCCTGATCGACACTGCGGCCGCGCCCGGGCAGCCCGAGCAGGTGCGCCAGAAGCCTGGCTTTAATGCCTGGTACCTGCCCGATACCCGCTTTCAGGTACCGCGCGGCAACCTGTTTGTCGCGGTGCGCTCGCCCCTGACCCGACAATCACCCCGCGAGGCGGCTGCGGCGGAGCTGGCGGTGCGCCTGATCAGGGAGCAGCTCAACGAGTTCGCCTACCCGGCCATGCTCGCGGGTCTGGACTACAGCGTCGACAGTGATACCCGCGGCTATGTATTGCGTATCGGCGGTTTCGATGACCGGCAGCCGGTGCTGTTGAAGGAGTTGCTGGCCGCCTTTGTCGCGCCCGACACCGATGCGGCGCAGTTCGAGCGGGTGCATGCAGATTATCTGCAGGCACTGGAAAACAGCGTCAAGCGGCCTCCCTTCCGGCGTTTGCTGGGTGACCTGCAAAGCTGGCTGGTAGAGGGCGAGTTCAGCAACGAAGCGCTGCTGGTCGCCGCCCGCGAGCTGGATCCGGCGACGGTGCTGGGTGTTCACCGCCAGATCCTGGCCGCAGTGGACCTGCAGATACTGCTGCACGGCAATTATGACCGCGAGGCGTCGGCGCAACTGCTGGGCCAGATCCAGCGTGCGTTGCTGAGCCCTGCCCATATCGCCGCCGTGCCCGAGGTGTCTATTGCTCACCTGGCTGCGGGCGATGTGCGCCATCTGGCGCTGGGCGATCACCCCGACACCGGCATGGTCATGTACCTGCAGTCGGCGCAGGCTGACAAGCACAGTCGCGCCGCCATCGGCCTGGCGGCCCAGATTCTGGGCGCCGACTACTACAACGCCCTGCGCACCGAGCGCCAGCTGGGCTATGTGGTAACGGCAGCCCCTTATCCCCTGTGGGATGTGCCGGGGCTGATTTTTGTGGTCCAGTCACCGGTGGCCGGTGTCGCAGAGCTGCAGGAGGCTACCCGCGGCTTTCTGCGCGACTGGCTGGCACAACCGCCCGATGTCGACCGCTATCAGCGGCACCGCGACGCACTGGTGCAGCGCCTGCAGGAACAGCCGCGCAATCTCGATGAGAGTTCGGCGCGCTACTGGCAGGACCTGACCACGGGACACATGCACTTCGACAGTCGCGCGCAGTTGGTGGCTCAGCTGTCGGCCCTGGATCGCGACGCCTGGTGGGCGCTTGTGAAACGGGACCTGGGTGAGGCGACGGGGCGGCGGCTGTGGCTGATGGCAGCCAGCGAGCCGCCAGGCATGCCCGCCGAAGGCGAAGCGGCAGCCGGTGCGCAGGTGTTCAAGGCGGACCTGCCCGCCTATCACTTTCCCTGAGGCGCGGCGAGCCGGTGTTGTGGCCGACGGTCGCTGAGCTAGTATGTCTGCCAGGTGCGGCCAGGCTGTGCGCGC
>JAVEVZ010000361.1:0-2823 GCA_034004805.1 Spongiibacteraceae bacterium
GCTGAAACTCACACTGGTTTGATCGTGCTGGGTACTGACCCGCAGTTGCAACGGGCCCAGTTCGGGCGGATCAAGCTGGATCTCGGCACTGCCCAGCTGCCGGGCACTCATCCACATCAGCTTGTCAACCACCGCCTCACCCCAGCCCGGGCGCTGCATGTTCAGATGGCCACCGGCTTCCGGCGCCGGGCCGTAGGACGGTGGCAGCGGCGTATGGCTGGCGGCTGGTGCGGTGTGGGTGGCGGACCCTGCGCCCACGGTGCCCGCGCTTTCCAGTGCGGTCATCGCCGCAGGCTGCGCAGCGGGCTCCACCAGGCGCTCGGCGGCGGCAACCCCGTTCTTCAGCAGGCCAGACGCAGCCGCGGCGATACCGGCGGCCGCGCCGGGATCAGGCGCGCCACCGACGCCCGCTGCAATGCCCGGGGTCGCAGTCGCACTCGCCACGGGCCCCGGAGTCTGCACGGCCGGGTCCTGGCGGGACGCCGGCTCCAGGGTGCTCGTGGCGGACTGCAACGGCGAGCCCGCCGCCGGGCCTGTGTCTGCTGTCGATGCCCGGGGATAGCCCGGCGCGGCCGTATTGGCTGGCGTGTCCTGCAACGCTCCGACTCCCGCAGCCGACACGCTGGACGTTGTGCCAACCCCGCCACCGGCGGCCGCGACGCCGCTCGCCACCGCTCCGCTATCCGCCGTCGACAGTCCTGCAGCACGGCTGCCCAAGACGGTGGGCTCCGGGCCCGAGGTCTTCGGGTTTGTGTCATCCGCCACGCCCGATTCCGCGGCCGGCGCTGACACCGCGGGCACCGGCGCCCACCAGACGAAGTGCGCGGCGGAGTCGCCGCCTTCCGCGTCCACCACAGCGTCGCCCTCCGCCAGCGGCAAGCCCTGGTGACCCAGCGGCAAGGCCTTGCCGTCCGGCGCAGGCGTCCACCACAACGGACTGCCCGCCGGGGTGCTGACAACGCCGGTGGACAACTCGCCGGGCAAGCCGTCGGCAGCCAGTTGCTGCTGATCAAGAACCTGGGAAAAAACCAAGCTTTTATAGGGGGTTGCGGTTGAAACCTGAAGTGGATTCGCTGACTGGGCAGGCATGCCCGCAGGGGTGGACGTCAGGAGCAGGCCCAGGCCGGCGGTGGTTTTGGCAGTGTCCATCGAAGATCCCCGAAACAGGTCTGCAGGGGCTATTGCAATGGCCTTGCCAAGTCGCGCAACGGCCCTGCCAGACTCTTCAGTGACCTTGTCGGGTTTCTGGATGGCGGCGTCGATCCGCCCTCACGGCTGTCAGAGATCGGTTTGCAGCGCTTCGAGCACGTGGCCGTACTCGGTCCTGATGCGCTGCGCCACGGCCGGCGCCGCCGCCATATCGTCGTTCAGGCCCAGGGTCTCCAGGTGCTGACACAGATCGGCAAGCAGCGGCGCGGCCATATTGCTGGCGCTGCCCTTGAAGCTGTGGGCGCTGCGCCGCAAGGCTTCACTGTCGCCGGCTGCGATCGCTTCATCAATGGCGGTCAGTCGAATCTGGCTGTCGTTGAGGAAGGTCTCGATCAACAGGACAAAATCGGCGCCCATCACCTGCTGGAGCTCGCGCAACGCCTGCGCGTCCACATGTCTACCGGTCGATGACATAAATGTCCTCCCCGCTCTTATGAGTTCTTATGGGCCGCACCTGCAGCCGGGCGTGTGCAGCAAACCTTTGGATCAGGCTCGAAGCCGGTTGTCGCGCTGCTAGCTGTCAGTCCGCCCAGCGAAACGACACCACCACCCGGTTGCCCGGGGGATAATAACGCACGCTTTCACACAACTCACACAGCAGCGGATAGCCGCGTCCCGTGTAGCGACCGGGGTCGACCTCGGCGGGCCGCACAAGCTTCGCCAGATCGAAACCGGCGCCGCTGTCCTCCACTTCTATCTGCAGTTCGCCGCCGCAGCCACCGCCTGTACAGTGCAACCCGATGCGCACCCAGCCCTCCGTCAGCTGCTGCAGGCGCTGGTCGCGAGCCTGATAGTAACGGGCAAAGCCCGCAGGGGTGGCCTTGATCGCCGAGTCCAGCGCCAGCACCCCGTGCTCCAGCGCGTTGGAGTACAACTCGGCCAGCACGGTATAAAGCGGACCGCTGTAGGGCCGCAGGGCGCTGATCTCCAGCAGGTTGTGCAAGACCAGCGGCAAGGGGTTTGTGACGCGCAGGGAATCGGGCCTGAATTCATAGCGCGCGGACCAGTCGAGCGGCGCGGTGGCCGACGCCTGCAACTGGCTCTGGGCCATGCCGGCGAAGCGCGCTTCTTCCACCACCGTCACTTCCACGATGGACAGGTCATCGGCCAGCGCCTGGTCCTGAATATGATCGGCCAGGGCCCGGTTGATGGCGTCGAACAGGCTTTGCGGCCTGTCGCGATGCCCTGCAAGCACCGCCCGCAGCCGCGCCTCACCGAAGCGCTCGCCGGCAGGGTTGGCCGCCTCCAGAATGCCATCGGACCACAGATACACACGGTCCTCCGGCGCTACGTTGACGATCTCCACCTGCAGGTCGTTATCGGCCCCCGGGCGCACGCCCAGCGGCAGATACTGGCTGGCCAGGCTTGCAAGTTCGCCGGTGGCGGCGCGGTACAGCAGGCAATCCGGCAGGCCACCGTTCCAGTACTGCATTTTCTGCTGGGCAAAATCGATGTCGATGCCACAGGCACAGCAGAACACCTCGGTGGGCAGTATTTCGCACAGCTTGCTGTTCAGCTCGACCAGCACCTCGCGCAGGGAAAAGCCCTTGCCAACCATGCCGTAGAAGGTCTGCGCCAGGGGCATTGCGCCGATCGCCGCCGCCAGCCCGTGGC
>JAVEVZ010000362.1:0-2812 GCA_034004805.1 Spongiibacteraceae bacterium
CAAATTGCAGACCGCAAATGCTATTCCGCTGACGCGAATGGATATTGAGTTAGCAGCCCCCGCGCGTATGCTGACGCGCTACCCCGGCGATATTGCAAGCCGAACCGAGATCACTCAGACCCGGACAACCGCAGTCCGAGCAATGCAAGGAGGAAGGCGTGGACGCCCTAGAACAGTTTCGCCAGGAAACCCGCCAGTGGCTGGAGCAGAACTGCCCCGAGTCACAGCGCAAGCCGTCGTCGCGCAGCGAACAGGTGTGGGCCGGCCGCAAGCGCCAGTTCCCCAGTGAAGACGCCAGGCTGTGGTTCGAGCGCATGCGCGATCGCGGCTGGACCGTCCCCGAGTGGCCAAAAGAATACGGCGGCGGCGGCCTGAGCCCGGCTGAAGCCAAAATCCTCGACCAGGAAATGAAGCGCCTGGGGTGTCGCAAACCACTCTACGACCTGGGCATCTGGATGCTGGGCCCGGCACTGCTGGAGTTCGGCACCGAGCAGCAGAAACAGCAGCACATCCGCGCCATCGCCCGCGGCGAAATCCGCTGGTGCCAGGGCTACTCGGAGCCCGGCGCCGGCTCCGATCTCGCCAGCCTGCAGACCAAGGCCGAAGACAAGGGCGACCACTTCCTGGTCAACGGTTCCAAGATCTGGACCACCAGCGCCGACAAGGCCGACTGGATTTTCTGCCTGGTGCGCACGGACCCCACCGCGAAGAAACAGGAAGGCATCAGCTTTCTGCTGATCGACATGGACAATCCGGGTGTCAGCGTCCGCCCCATCGAACTGATCAGCGGCGACTCGGAGTTCTGCCAGACATTTTTTGACAACGTCAAAGTGCCCAAGGAAAACCTGGTGGGCCCGCTCAACCAGGGCTGGAGCGTGGCCAAGGCCCTGCTCAAGCACGAGCGCAAGTTGATGAGCGAAATCGGCGGCGAAACCGGCGGTCCCCGCATCAGCACCGTGCAGGCGGCGCAGCACTATGTCGGCCAGAACGCCGACGGCAAACTGCGCGACCCGGTCCTGCGCGATCAGCTCGCCGCCCACGAGATGCGCTTTCGCGCCATCGGCCTGACCCACTTCCGCAGCTTCGAGGAAAAGATCAACGGCGTGGCCGATCCCAATGTGCCGCTGATCATGAAATACCTCGGCACCGAGGAACAGAAGCGCAAGAGCGAACTGATGATGGCCCTGCTGGGCAGCCAGGCTTTGGGCTGGGAGGGCGCCGGTTTCAACGAAGACGAACTGCTGGTGACTCGCGGCTGGGCGATGGACAAATCGCTGACCATTGCCGGCGGCACGTCGGAAGTCCAACTGAACATCATTGCCAAGCGCGTGCTTGGCCTGCCGGATTGAGGAGCGCCCCATGACTCTGGTTCTCAACGAAGAGCAGCGCCTGCTCAAGGACACCGCCCGCGAATTCGTGCAGGCCAGCGCCCCGGTGGGCGCGCTGCGCAAACTGCGCGACGCCAAGGATCCGCTGTGTTACGACCCGCAGCTGTGGCAGCAGATGGCCGAGCTGGGCTGGGCCGGCGTGGTGATGCCGGAAAGCTATGGCGGACTCGACTTCGGCTTTATGGGGCTGGGCGCGGTGCTCGAGGAAATGGGCCGCACCCTCACCGCGTCGCCCCTGCTGGCCAGTGTCGTGCTGGCCGGGCAGTGCATCGTGCTGGGCGGCAGCGACGCGCAGAAGCAGGCCGTGCTGCCAGGCATTATCGAAGGTAAGCGCACCCTGGCACTCGCGCTCGAAGAAGGCCATCACCACAACCCGACCGGCGTGGCCTTGAGCGCCACCCGCTCCGCACCGGGTTATACCCTCAACGGCAGCAAGACCTTTGTCCTCGACGGCGCCAGCGCGGATCAGCTGGTGGTCGTGGCGCGCAGCAGCGGCGAGCCGGGCGACACCAGCGGCATCAGCCTGTTCCTGGTGGACGCCGACAGCGCCGGTATTGAGCGCACCCGCACGGTGCTGATCGACAGCCGCAATGCGGCGAACATCGTCTTCAACAATGTCAGTGTGCCCGCCGACGCCCTGCTGGGCGAGCTGGATAAAGGCTGGGCCGTACTGGACCCGGTACTGGACCGCGCGCGCATCTGCCTCGCTGCGGAAATGCTGGGCGGCGCGCTGGAAGCCTTCGAGCGCACGGTGGAATACCTCAAGGACCGCGAGCAGTTCGGCGTCAAGATCGGCAGCTTCCAGGCGCTGAAGCACCGCGCCGCGCAGTTGTTCACTGAACTGGAGCTCGCCAAATCCGTGGTACTGGACGCGCTTTCCGCCATCGACGATCAGCGCGCCGATCTGCCCGCCCTGGCCAGTCTGGCCAAGGCCCGACTCAATGATGTGTACCAGCTGGCCACCAGCGAAGCGGTGCAGATGCACGGCGGCATCGGCATGACCGACGAACTGGATATCGGGTTTTTCCTGAAGCGCTCGCGCACCACGATTCAGATGTTAGGTGACAGCGGTTTTCACCGCGACCGCTACGCCACCCTCAACGGCTACTGACAGGACTGTCCGCTCCCCCGGCCCGGTTTGTGCCAACGGGCCGGGCGACTCAGCGCCGCCGGGACGCGCCGCACCACTGTGATCAGCGCTTCCCCAGACCGGCATTCATGTCGGGTTTGAGCTGAATGGCTATACCGGCCAAGTGGACATCGCAGGCCGCAGGCGTTCAGATAGACGTCGTGATACCAGCCCTACACGGTGCCGCCCATGTCAGACCACAGCGACCCCAACCGCAGCGGCGATGCAGCACTGCAGGACGCACTGCTGCAGGGCAAGGCCTGGCAGGATTTCTGTGAGGCCCTGAAAAAGGCCG
>JAVEVZ010000052.1:0-12877 GCA_034004805.1 Spongiibacteraceae bacterium
GCTTCATACCACCGGACAGCTTGCCCGCAGGACGCTCAAGAAATGGAGCAAGTCCGGTAGCACGGGTCAGGTGCAGAATCCGGGCGCTGCGCTCGGCCTTCCCCAACCCGAACAACTTTCCGAAGAAGTCCAGATTTTCCCGGATACTGAGGTCGTGGTAGAGGTTTTTCCCCAGGCCCTGGGGCATGAAGGCGATGCGCCGCCCGACATCAGCCCGGTGCCGAGCGCCACGCATATCGCCGCCCAGGGTTTCGATATGGCCTGACTGCAGGCGTTTAGCCCCCGCGATAAGGCCCATCAACGTAGACTTGCCAACGCCATCCGGCCCAATCAAACCCACCATGCGCCCTGCTGGCAGCTCCAGCGTCACCTGGCTCAGCGCTGCCAGCTTGCCGTAGCGGTGGTCGACCTGCTTAAGCCAGGCAACACGGCCGCCCGTTGCGCCTGAGCTTGTCACTGGTCAACACCTGATGGCGTGACCGGGGGCACGGGTGAGGAGGCAGAAGGCACCTTGATGGGCGGCGGTGTCAGCCCCTCCGGCCAATCCGGTATGGTGCCATCAGGCCTCGCTAGGCGGACCCAGGCAACACCCCGAACGCCCGTTTTCACCTGCGTCAATCGCTCGGCAACAAATTCCTGAGGAATGCGCACGCGGACTCGGAACATCAGGCTTTCACGCTCGCCGAGCGTTTCGACCTGCTTTGGCGTGAACTGGGCATGCGGCGCAACAAAACTGACCACGGCCGGGACTGCAGCGTCGCGCATGATGTCGACTACGATTCGCGCCTCATCACCCAGTCGCACCCTCGGTGCCGCGCTCGCCGGCAAAAAGAACTCCATATAAACATCCTCAAGGCTGACCAGCGTCAACACCTTGCCGCCCGCACCCAATACCTCACCGGGCTGAGCCAGACGATACAACACCCGCCCCATCTGCGTGGCATAGAGAGTGCTGTCGGCGATCCGCTCCTCAATCTCCCGCTGGGCGGCTTTCTCTGCATCCACTGCACGCTGTTTGGCCAGTACGTTCGCCTGCGCTGCGGCCAAGCCTGTCCTCTCCAGCAACTCCTGTGTACGACGGATATCCAGGTCTTCCAGCGTAACAACGCCTCGGGCGTGCAGCGTTTCGGCCCGTGCCAGTTCGCTCCTGGCCAGTGCGAGTTTCGCTTCCGCCTGAGCGCTCCCGGCCTGGGCGACAACGACAGCCGCCTCAGCACTGGCAACGGAGGCAATTGCACGCAGTTTCTGCGCCTCGAGTTCAGCGGTATCATTATTGCCATGACGTCACCTGGCCGGACCAGGTTACCTTCACGAACCGCTATTCTCGACACGCGTCCCGGCAGACGGGTAGACACATCCACAAGATCTGCCTCTATACGGCCATTGCCGCGCGCAAAACCCTCGGGAAGCTGGTCGCCCGGCGCCAAAAATACTTTCCACAGGGCATAGCCTGCAATCAACACCATGATGGCCAGCGCGAGGCCGATGGAAATTCTACGAGACATGGCTGCAAGGCTCCTTTAAACGGGGAAGTACGGGGGGCACGGTATTCGCTACGCTGAAGTGCGACGCCCATGCCTGGCCATGGCAGTACTATCCCAAATCAAATGTCTCGCCACGTCCAGGCACGGTGACATGCCACCCCTTGTCCGTACGCAGCGTTTCCGCAAAGTCCGTCGCTGCGGTGATTTCACCGTGCACCACAAAGGTCTGGCGTGGCGGTGTCTTAAAACCACTCGCCCAGTCAAGAAGTGCTGTGCGGTCGGCATGGGCGGAAAAGCCATTCAGTATATGGATGGCTGCCCGAACGGGCACGTCTTCGCCAAACAGCCGGACGCGCTTGGCGCCCTCCACGAGACGTCTGCCCAGTGTTCCCTCGGCCTGAAAACCAGTGATCATGACTGCGCATTCCCGTCGCGGAAGATTCTGACGCAGATGGTGTCGAATACGCCCCGCCTCACACATTCCACTGGCTGAAATAATAATTGCCCCTGAGCGGATCTGGTTGATCGCCTGTGATTCCTCGACGCTTCCAGTGAAGCGCAAATAACTAAGCCCTACGCCAGCCTTGTACAATCGCGCAAACTTCTTGGCCTCCTCATCGAACAGGTGCAGATGTTCGCGGGTTATGCGCGTGGCTTCTGTAGCCATCGGCGAATCAACAAAAACCTTTGGCTCCTCCAATTGCCCTTCATAGGTTAATCGATTCAGGTGATAGAGAATTTCCTGTGTCCGTCCAACCGCAAATGCCGGCACAACAATATTGCCGCCTTTCAGCGTAGTCCTGACAATTTCGGCCAATAAGTCGACTGTGCCGTGTTGATTGGGGTGTTCGCGGTTCCCATAGGTCGACTCGATAAGCAGAATGTCGGCTTCTTCAATGACGACCGGATCCCGCAATATCGGCCTGTTCGGTTGACCGAGATCCCCGCTGAATACCAGCTTCGTTGTCTTGCCGGCCTGAGTGACCCAGACCTCAATGATGGCCGAGCCGATGATGTGCCCGGCATCCTGGAAGCGGCACCGTACGCCAGGTCCCGGGTCAACAAACTCCTCATAGCGAACGCCCTCTACCTGGCGCAGGCAGTCACGTGCATTCTGCATCGTATAAATCGGTCCTGGCGCCCTCCCCTGGCGAGACTTTCGCTTGGCCCTAGCTGCGTCGGTCTCCTGGATGTGGGCGCTGTCTGGCAGCATCACGCCAAGCAGGTCCGCGGTGGCATGGGTGGTGTAGATCGGACCACTGAACCCATCGCGCGTCAGCTTTGGCAACAGGCCGCTATGGTCGATATGTGCATGTGTGAGCAGCACAAAATCAATCGTGCGAGGATCAAAATCGAAAGGCTTTCTATTGCGCGCGGACCCCTCGCGCCCGCCCTGGACCATCCCGCAATCGACCAGAAATCGAAGATCCCCCGTGTCTATGTGGTAGCACGATCCGGTTACCTCCTGGGCCGCGCCCAGAAAACGAATATTCATCAATCGTCAGCTCCTTTTGGCCCTGTCGGCGGCTGTGGATGTACTGCAATAGCGCGTCGATAGACCGCAAAAACACGCGGCGCATCGGTACGCATGCGTTGTAAATCGTTCCTGATCAACGCCTGCATAATGAGGCCCTGGATCGTTCCCACAAACAGCGTCGCCGCAGCGTCATTATCCAGATCGGCCTGTAACTCACCGCACTCCTTCCCTCTGTTGATAAGTTCGGCAAGGCGAACCCCGTACTGCTTCAGTAACTCATGCGCCAGGCGTTTGGCCGGCGTGGTTTTGGCGCTCTGCAGCTCACCAAACAGCATTCGGGGCGCGCCGGGATGTTCGGAAACGAATGCGATATGGGCCAGGAACATGGCCTGCATTGCCGCAAGGGGTGATTCGACGCCCTCAGCTGCCTTGTCAATCCGTTTGAGAAGGCGCTCGGCGACCCAGTGCATCACCGCCTTCCAGATTGCTTCTTTATTAGGAAAATGACGAAACAATGCGCCCTGCGTGAGATTCATGTGTTTCGCAATTGCGGCCGTCGTGATTTCGCTGGGATTCGTTGACCCGGCCAGTTCAATCACCGTCTCCACGGTAATATTCCGTCGTTCCTCCGCCGGCAAATTCCTGGACCGTGTTTTCGTGGTCATTGTCGAAACTCTGAAGGTATGACAGCACCGGCGATCAATGCCGCTCGCCCCAGGTACGGCTGCCAAGGCCCGCAGCCGCGCCAAAATGCCCTGCACGGCACACCGCCCCAGATAGTAATTGATTGCTATCTTATCTGCGGATCAGGCTGACCGCAACAGGCAACGATGGTCGCGGCGTGCGCGGATGCTGGTCCGCGTGAAAGGGAGCTCAAACCATGTCAGGCCGGCCGCGGTCACCGGCAGAAGCAGCGCAGGATATGGGGGGCACCTGAAGCGCGGCATGCTATCCGCCGGTCGCCCGGCAGCACCGCTTTGCCTGCAATCCCGCTCCACCAACCCAGCCCCCACTGCCTTGCCTGCCACCAGGTCGCATTGGACGGGACGACGCTGACACTGCAGCTTATTCCGGGTATTGTGCTGGCCCAGCTGGGCGTTATAAGGGGATGATCGTTGAGCGACAACTTTATAGAGATGCGCGGTGTCAGCGTGCGCCGCGGCAATCGCACCCTGTTTGCCGATATCAATCTGGACATCCCCCGGGGCAGCGTCAGCGCCATCATGGGCCCCAGCGGTTGCGGCAAAACGACGTTGTTGCGCCTTATCGGCGGCCAGCTGAAGGCCAGTGCCGGTGAGGTGCGGGTTGACGGGCAGGAGATCACTCAGCTCGGGCGCAGCGAGCTGTTCCAGCTGCGGCGGCGCATGGGCATGCTGTTCCAGACCGGCGCCCTGTTCACCGATCTGTCGGTGTACGACAACGTCGCCTTCCCGTTGCGGGTGCACACCGAGCTGCCGGAGAGCATGATTCATGACCTGGTGCTGATGAAGCTGGACGCGGTCGGGCTGCGGGGCGCCCGGGACCTGATGCCGGCCCAGCTGTCCGGTGGCATGTCGCGGCGGGCGGCGCTGGCGCGGGCCATAATCCTGGATCCTGATCTGGTGATCTACGACGAGCCTTTCGCGGGCCAGGATCCGATTTCCATGGGCATGCTCGCCACGCTCATCGCTCGTCTCAGCAAGGCGCTGCGCATCACCACGATTGTGGTATCCCACGATGTCGATGAGACCGCAGCCATTGCCGACTACATGAATATCATTGCCGACGGCGCGATTCGCGGCCAGGGGCCCACCAAAACCGTAATGGCGAGCGATGACGCGCGGGTACGGCAGTTTATTCAGGGCCTGCCGGATGGTCCTGTACCGTTCCAATACCCTGCCCCCGATTACTATGCCGACCTCGGTCTGGAGCGCAGGATATGATCGACTGGCTACAGCGTTTTGGCGCCAGCGGCCTGCAGCTGCTGCAACTCTTTGGCCGCGCCACACTCCTGTGGTGGGCCGCGCTGACTGCCGCGCCGGACTGGCGCCACGGCCCCGGCCTGCTTGTGCGTCAGGTCTATTTTGTGGGCGTGCACTCGCTGCTCATTATCATTGTCTCCGGTGTTTTCATCGGCATGGTGTTGTCGCTGCAGGGTTACACCGTGCTGGTGAGATTTGGCGCCTCCCAGGCGCTGGGTCAGCTGGTGGCATTGTCACTGCTGCGCGAGTTGGGGCCGGTAATCGCCGCGCTGCTGTTTGCCGGCCGGGCAGGCTCGGCCCTGACAGCGGAAATCGGTTTGATGAAAGCCACCGAGCAACTGGCCGCTATGGAGATGATCGGAGTGGACCCCCTGCGCCGGGTGCTGCGGCCCAGGCTGCTGGCAGGTTTGCTGGCAATGCCGGTGCTGGCGCAGATTTTCAACGTGGTGGCCATCTGGGGCGCGGTGGTGGTCGGCGTGCATTGGCTGGGGGTGGACGCGGGATCCTTCTGGGCAAATATGCAGAATGTCGTGGAGTTTCGCGAGGACGTGCTCAATGGCGTGATCAAATCCGCGGTATTCGGCGCCGTGATCACCTGGATCGCTGTTTATCAGGGGTATGAAGTCATGCCCACCTCCGCCGGCATTGCTGCGGCGACTACCCGTACTGTGGTCTATTCATCGCTGGCGGTACTGGCGCTGGATTTCCTGCTTACTGCCGTTATGTTTGGAGTGGATTGATGCAAAACCGCAACGTTGAAATTATCGTCGGGTTTTTTATGCTCGCGGGCGTCCTCGCCCTTGTCTACCTGTCGGTCCAGGTCAGCGGCCTGTCCCTGCGCGGCGGCAGCACGGACAGCTATCGTCTGGTGGCCTACTTCAATGACGTCTCCGGCCTGACCCAGCGCGCAAAGGTGACCGTGGATGGCGTACTGGTGGGACGCGTCACCAGCATCACCCTGGACCCCGTCAGCGTCCGCGCCAAGGTAGAGATGAGCGTTGACGCGGCGGTGGATTACATCACCGAGGACAGTATTGCCGCGATCAAGACAGCGGGTGTTCTGGGGGAAAAATACGTCAGCATCGCGATAGGCGGCAGCGACGAAACCCTGGCTGACGGCGATGAGATCTTCGACACCCAATCGGCTCTGGTGCTTGAAGATTTGATCGGCAAAGTGCTCAGCAGCACCATCAACAAGAAGGCGGATGGCGAATGACAAAGCGCCGCGCCACAGCGCAGCCTAGCTTCGCCGCCGCACGTTTTGACAATGATGCGGTCAGCCTGTCCGGCACGCTGGACTTTGAAACTGTTATCGGCCTGGACAACGACGTGGCACCCTGGCTGCGGGACAGGATGCCCGCCACCTGCACCGTCGACCTGGCGGAAGTCGCGTACAGCAACAGCGCCGGTATCGCCCTGCTGCTAGGCTGGATGCGAATTGCCCAGCAGGGCGGCGGTAAACTGGTGCTGCGGGCCGTGCCGGAGGATATGCAGGCACTGGCCAAGGTCGGCGGGTTGCCGGAACTGTTTTGCCCTGAGTAATTGCGCAGCGATCATCTTCACGCCCAGGGGTGCCTGAAACTGGAGCCGGGTAACTTGAGGAATTCAATTTCTTCATCCGTAGACATGCGACCCAGTATCCTGTTTCTGTGGGGATAGCGGCCAAACCGGTCGATGACGGCTTTATGCCTGAGCTCGGACTCGTACAGAGACGGTGCATACTGCCTGAACAGGACCTCTGCCTGTGCGTGAATGGCCCGGGATTCGCTGTGCATATAGGGCATCAGAATGAATTTGCGCTCCTCTTCATTGAGCGCTGACAGCACGCCCGCGGATATTGCTTCCTGAGCCAACACCAGCACCATGGTGTCCTGCGCAAAGGCCTGTGGCGTGTCGCGGTAGATATTTCGTGAAAGCTGGTCCAAGACAATAATCTCGGCCAGGCGCCCCTTTGGGGTTTTCCGCCAGGCAAACAGTTCGCCGGCCGAGGCTTGTCGTAGAATCGCCAGGAAACGTTGTTCCAGTAACGCATCGAACTGCGGATCAAAGCGTCGCCATTGATCCGGATCGATTTCCTTAAACCAGAACTCAAGCAGTTCCTCCAATATCCCCATCCCCGCCCGTTTGCTGTTCGATGACTCGGCCGACGCCGCCCCACCTGCCTTCGCTCGCTACGTTCTTCAGCGCTTCCCCAGGGCTTGCTCTTGAGATCTGCTCCCGGATCGCGTTTTTCTGCCGGGATGCCCCCGTCTTGTTATCCGCGCCACTCCTGTCTCCATCTATTGGAAGGCGAGGTTTATGGGCTAGCGCAGCTGGCTGTCCTTGCTGCCGCGGCGGTTGATACCGGCGGGGCCGGTCTGGGTTCCTTCGAGGGCGCTCTGGCATTGAATGCAAAGCCTCACGCCGGGTATCGCGGCGCGTCGAGCCTCGGGAACTGGTTTGTCGCACGCGTCACAACGGCGTGCACTCTCACCAGCGTGAAGCCGCGCGCGGGCCAGTTTTACGGCGTCTTCGACCGTTGCGTCGATCTGATCCTGCACGGCGCCGTCACGTGTCCATCCACCGGCCATTGCAAACTCCTGCTTAGTTGGGATAGGAAGTGAACATCTGACAGGCCAACATAGCCTTTTGTTGCAGGCCGGGTCAAAGTGGCCTGGACTGGCTGTGTTCCGGCATACCGATAAAGCGCGCCTTTACGCTCGCCGAAGGCACCCTACAACTGTCCCGCCGACCAAACAGCCGATACCGCCGCCGGGCAAAGGCTTTGTAGATAAAGTCCCGCACTGGCGCGGGAACAATCCTCAACAGACCGAACAGATACCAGAACCCGGTCAGGTCCCGGGCGATTTCAAGCGCGGCGCTGGAGAACACAAAACACCGTCCATCCTTGATAAGAGCAAAGGTGTCGACGTCCGAATAGTGCACGCCGTACGTCTGCAACAAAGATCTGGCCAGCTCGCCCTGCACCGGTGTAAATGCAAACTGCGCGGCCGGGTCTCTTTTGATGATGAAATTGACCGCGCCATTGCAGACGTTGCATACACCGTCAAAGATCACCACATGACGGTTGGCGGGCAGTAAGTGCTGAACGTCCATCATGGCGTTGCCTGTGTTGTAGCTGACTGGCTGCCCCGGCTGGTTGCCCCGGCGGGTAAGCGGGCCGGCAGCGTCTGCCGTGTGGCAACGCGCGAGCAGCCATCCGGTATATCCCCGCTACCCCATCATGCTGCCAAGAATCGCGGGGATATTGGGTTGCCCGTTGCTGACCCCCAGCCCGCCATCGACCACCATGGCTGCGCCGGTGATATAACTCGCGTGATCGGACACCAGAAAGGTGGCGAGGCTCGCCACTTCTTCGGCGGTGCCGGCCCGACCCAGGGGAATGGCGTCGCGCCAGGCGTCGGCGATGGCCGGCACGTCGCGCACCATATCGGTCAGGGGCGTGGCGATCCAGCCGGGACAGAGGGCGTTGGCGCGGATCCGGTCCTTGCCGTGATCCAGTGCCAGGGTGCGGGTGTAGTTGATCACCGCTGCCTTGGCGGCGTTATAGGCAGCAAAGCCGTGATCGGCGCGGATACCCGAGAGGGACGCGGTGTTGATGATCGCCCCGCCGCCCGCGGCCTTGAGGTGCGGTATACCGGCACGGCAGCCATAGAACACGCCATTCAGATCGATATCGATAACCCGGTGCCAGTCCTCCAGTGCCAGCTCAGGGGTTTCGCCCAGACTGCCCAGACCGGCGTTGTTGACCAGGATATGCAGGCCGCCAAACTGATCCACCGCGTGCCGGCAGGCCTGCTGCAACTGATCCAGCTGCGTGACATCGCAGTGGGTGTAGCGCGCCGCTTTGCCCAGTTCCTCGCACAGCCCCTGGCCGGCTGCGTCATTGATATCGCCCAACACTACCTGGGCGCCGGCGTGGACAAACTGCCGGGCAATGGCGGCGCCGATGCCCGATGCGGCGCCGGTGATAAACGCGGTCCGGCCGTTGAGGTCGATATGCATGGCTTGCGTGCTCCGTGTCGATGGTGGGTGATGGGGGCTGCAGATTGATAGCGACAACAGTACATGGCGGGCTCGCCGGAAGTAATGAATGTCCGGCAATGTTCCGGATTTTGTTCCAGGCGTTGTTCGCCGCGAGCCGCGCCTCGTTGGCCCGCGGAGAGACTGGTACATAGTCAGCTGTCGATCGCGGAGACCCTTCTTAGCGACTCTTTCCAGTGCCATCAGGCACAAAAAATAGCTTTAAGAAGCGTCGCTAAGCGGCTGAACGGTCGCCATATTTCATTCGGGGGGCTATCATGAGCCAGGTTCAATCCGCCCCTTGGAGCCCTGCATCTGAACACTCGAGCGCCCACAGTATGGTTGCGCTGGCTGCTGGCACTGTGCCTGCTGCCAGGTTTTGCGTTGGCGCAACCCAACGGCAGCGAGGGCAAGGTCCAGGTCAATATGCGGGATGCGGAGATCCGCGCCGTGATTCAGTGGATGGCGGACGAGACCGGCAAGCAGATCGTGATCGACCCCCGCGTCAAGGGCCAGATCACCGTGTTGTCCGACCAGCTGTTGAGCGTTGAGCAGGCCTACCAGCTGCTGGTCGCTGCGCTGGATGTCTACGGCTACGCGGTGGTCGAACACCAGGGCATTGTGCGGATCATCCCGGCCCAGGCGGCACGGAGCTCCCCCCGGGAAGTGATCCAGTCGTTCAGCAAGGCGCCGGTCAACGAGCAGGTGGTTTACCTGCTCCAGCTCACCAGTGTCTCTGCCACCCATCTCGCCACGCTGTTGCAGCCGCTGGTGACCGAACCCGGCATTGTCACTGCATTCCCCGATGGCAACGCTCTGCTGCTGGCGGACTCGGGCGGCAACGTCCGCAAAATGGTGGAGCTCGCCCGCGAGCTGGACCGGAGCGGCTCGCTGGATGTGGCGGTAATCAAACTCAAGCACGCGGGCGCCACGGAAATGGCTGCGTTGGTGCTGTCGCTGCTGGACAAGGATGCCGCGGGTGGCACCGCCGTCGCCGCCGACGAGCGCTCCAACAGCCTGCTGATCGCAGGCAGCCCCGCCGAACGTCAGCGCCTGCAGAACCTCGTCAGTCAACTGGACCGCCCGGTACAGGCCGGCGGCAATACCCGGGTGATCTACCTGCACTATCTGCAGGCCAAGGAGCTGGTGCCGGTGCTGCAGGGCATCGCCGGCAGTGTTGCCACCGACAGCAGTGCCGCAACCACAAGCCGGCAGCAGGTCAGTATCGAGGCCAGCGAAAGCGCCAACGCGCTGGTTCTCACCGGCTCACCGGCGCTGCTGACCCAGCTGGCGGACGTGGTGGCGCAACTGGATATTCGCCGCGCTCAGGTGCTGGTGGAGGCGGTGATTGTCGAGGTGGGCGAAGAGCTGGCGCAGAACCTCGGTGTCGAATGGCGCAGCAGCTTGTCCCTGGGCGACGGTCTGGAGGGCGCCACCAACTTCGGCCTGACCCGCGCAGTCCCGGCGGGCGCCGACCCGATCACCGGGGTTATCGGCAAGGGCCTCACCCTCGGGTTTTATCGCAACGGTTCGCTGCGGGCACTGCTCAACGCCTTCGCCAGCGATGCCAATACCAATGTGCTGTCGACGCCGTCGCTGATGACCCTGGACAACCAGCAGGCGGAGATTATCGTCGGCTCGAATATTCCCATCATCACCGGCCAGTCCACCGGTGGCTCGTCGTCCACCAACGATCCCTTCACAACCTTTGAGCGCCAGGATATCGGCGTCACCCTGAAGCTGACGCCGCAGATCAACGAGGGGGATTCCATCACCCTGCAGGTGCTGCAAACCGTGGAAAGCGTCAGTCCCAGCACCGAGATCACCACGGACGTGGTGACCAACAAGCGCTCGATAAGTACCAAGGTGCTGGTCAAGGACGATGCGATCCTCGTGCTGGGCGGGCTGATCTCGACGGAGAATACCGACACCGTCAGCAAGGTGCCGCTGCTGGGCGACCTGCCGCTGGCGGGCGCGCTGTTCCGCTCCACCAGCACCAAACAGGTACGCCGCAATCTGATGGTGTTTATTCACCCGGTGATCGTCGACAACGATGTGGTCGCCGACGAGCTGACCAACAAGCGCTACGACGCGGTGCGCGACGAACAGCTCAAATATTACCGCGGGAAATTTGAAAAACTGCCCGCTGATGCGACAGTGGCGCCGGAATTCGATGTCTACCGGCCGGGCATCGACAAGGGCCAGCGCACGCCCTCTCTCTGAGGCTGAAGCGCATGACGTCCGCGCTTACCAGCCTTCAAGCACCTGAACCCGCACCCGGTGATCCTCAAACACCAGCACCACACCTTTTTCAGTGATCTGCTCCAGACGCAGGTTGGCGGCGATATCGCTGCCTTCCGTCACGCGCTTGCCATTGATGATAATGGTGCGCCGCGCGGGGTCGGAGGAATAGACATGAAAGGAGTAGGTCAGCGCCGGCATGCGCGCCCGCACATCGTCGGGAATTTCCCACAATTCCAGAACCGGGCGCTCGCGCGGCGGGCTCGCTGGAATCGGGGGCCGGGTATCGGCCGGCGCGGGTGGCGACGCATCGGTGCCGGTTTCGAGCGCCGGAGTCTCCGCCGCAGGCGCTGATATATAGGTGGAGCCGCCCGGCACTGACACCACACCGGCCTGCCCCGCTGCCCCGGTATCGGTGTCAGCATCGGCGAGGGACGGCACTGCCGCGGGTTGTTGCATCCACCAGAAGCCCGCCAGCAGGACCGCATTGCCCAGCAGTATCGCCACGATCAACGGCAACCACAGCGAGCGGCGTCGCGTCGAGCGGGTCACAGCCGGGCGCTGCAGACTCTGCACTGCGGGCGCCGCATCATTCTGGCGCTGCTGCTCGGACTTTCTGAGGGCGTCGAGGATGTAGGACATCAGCCCCCCTGCCCTGTACGCAGCACCGGATCGTCCCGGTGGAGGCGCTGGCCAATGCGCACGGCGGTAGCGAGGTCGACTTTACCGGTGGCGGGCAAGCCCTGCTCCTTTTGAAACTGAAGCAACTGCGCCTGGAGCGCCGCGCGCCCGGGGATCTCCGCCGCTTGTGGCGAAAAATACACAAAGTGCTGGTACAGCAGGCTGGCTTTGTCGCTGCGCGCCGGTGTCTCGGTGGCGACGAGTTCGGCCTTGTAGCGCAGCACCTCGCCGCCGAGCGCGGCCTGAACGAGGTCACTGTGCCTGCTGAGCGCCTGTCCGTAGCCCTCACTGAACACCTCCCGCCGCAACAGCCAGGCCGGCCGCGTGGCGAGTGCCTGGGTGGCAAGCTCGCGCTCGCCGTCGGCGGTCAGCAGCTGCACCACCCCGGCCTCCCCGCCCAGCACCAGCGCGAACTCGCCATCCGCCAGCTGCACCACGGCGGGTACGTTATAGATCCGCGCCTCCTCCCAGCTATCAACCGCGATGCAGCGCAATGTATCGGCGCTGACAGGCGGACAGCCCGGCGCGCCGGGCAGCGACTCCACTCCGAGTTGCCAGCGCGCGGCCAGAGCCGCAAAGGCCTGCGCAAAATCCCAGCCGGCGCGTTGCACCTCGCCACGCTGTACGACAGCGGGGGCGGACGGTGTCGCGGGCGATGGCTCAGATGCCTCCGGCGTTGGCGTCATGACCTGCTGCACCGATGGAGCACCGGGCGTGGCCAAGCCTTGCGCCGAAAACGTCGACACCCGTGGCCCGTACCAGTAAAGCCCCGCGGCGCAGACCAGTACCAGGACGCAGGCAGCAATGCCGGCCCCGATCCACCGCTTGTGCCGTTTCGGCACGCCCGGTTCACCCAGCACTTCGCGGCGCGCCTTGGCGACCACCGCGTGGTTCACTTCCGGCAGGTTGTGGGCGTACACCCCGAGCAATGCGCGGTCGCTGATCAGGTTGATCAGGCGCGGAATGCCACCGCTGGCGCGGTAGATTGCGCGGATTGCGGCACGGGTGAA
>JAVEVZ010000053.1:0-12843 GCA_034004805.1 Spongiibacteraceae bacterium
CACCTCCGGCGCCTGACGCGCCACGGTGGCGCGCAGGGCCTCGTGGACCTCCTGCGCCTGCCCGGGGCTGGCCGTATGGCCTGTGCCTATGGCCCACACGGGCTCGTAGGCAAGCACCGCGCGCTCCAACGCCTGCACACCTGCGGCATCAATCACCGCCTGTAACTGTCTGCGCACCACGTCCAGAGTGATATCCGCTTCGCGCTGGGCGAGGTCTTCGCCGATGCACAACACCGGGATCAGGCCTGCACTCTGTGCTCGCTGAAATTTTGCCGCCACCCTGGCGTCAGTCTCTGCGAACAGTGCGCGGCGCTCCGAGTGACCCACCAGCACGTAGCGACACCCACAATCCGCCAGCATCTCGGCGGCCACTTCGCCGGTGTAGGCCCCGCACTCGAAGGCACTGAGATTTTGCGCGCCCATCGCCAGCGCACCATCGCCGGACTCTTCCAGCAACTGCCGGACCAGGGGCAGATACACAAATGGCGGAAACACCGCCACATCGACAGCGCCGCCGACATCCAGCCCGCTGCGCAGTTCGCGCAACAGCGCCGTCGTCGACGCCGCATCACCGTGCATCTTCCAGTTTCCAGCGACCAGTCGACGCCGCATGCCAGTCCCTTAACGCATTGCCGACCGCAGCCGGCACAAAATGGCGGGCAATCTTAACCAAACGCCGATGCACATACAAGAAACGCCGTGCAATCAGGCGAGGCAACCCGAGACTGCGTCGACGAGTTCATCGCACAGACTGCGCACCAGCGCTTCGTCCTCGCCTTCAACCATCACCCTGACCACCGGCTCGGTGCCCGAGGGCCGCAGCAGAACCCGGCCCCGCGCGTCCAGACGGCGCTCCGCATCGGCGATGGCGGCCTTGAGACCGGGGTGGGCATCCAGCTCAAAGCGCCCGCTGATGCGCACATTGCGCATGATCTGCGGGAATTTGCGCATGCCGCGTTTGAGATCGTGCAGCGACTGCCCGGAGGCGCGCACCGCAAACAGCGCCTTGAGCGCGGACACGATGCCATCACCGGTGGTGGTGACATCGGCGCAGATGATATGGCCGGAGTTCTCGCCGCCCAGCTTCCAGCCCAGCGCCTTCATTTTTTCGTTGACGTAGCGATCGCCGACCTTGGCGCGACTGAAGGGAACCTCCAGCTCCTCCAGGGCCAGTTCAAAGCCCAGATTGGACATCAGCGTACCGACCACGCCGTCGCAGTAGCCCCGCGCGCGCACCTGGTCCTGGGCGATGATAAACAGCAACTCGTCGCCGTCCACCAGTTCGCCGCAGTTGTCGACAAACAGCACGCGGTCGCCATCGCCATCAAAGGCAATGCCGAGATCGGCGTTTTCTGCCAGCACCCGCGCCTGCAGCGCCGCCGGCGAGGTTGATCCCACCTCGCGGTTGATATTCAGGCCGTCGGGCTCGACCCCTATCGCAATCACATCGGCGCCCAGTTCATCCAGCACCGCAGGGGCCACGTGGTAGGTTGCGCCGTGGGCGCAATCCACCACGATCTTCATGCCCGCGAGATTGAAGCTAAAAGGCACCGTGCTTTTGCAGAATTCGATATAGCGACCGGGCGCGTCATTCATGCGCACCACCTTGCCCAGTTCGCTGGAGGTCACCGTGCTCATCGGCTGGTCGATCATGGCCTCGATATCGGCCTCCACGCCATCGGCCAGCTTGCAGCCGTCGGCAGCAAAGAACTTGATGCCGTTGTCGTCAAAAGGGTTGTGGGAGGCGCTGATCACGATACCTGCCTGGGCATGGAAGGTGCGCGTCAGGTAGGCGATAGCCGGCGTCGGCATCGGACCCAGCAGGGTGACATCCACCCCCGCGGCGACCAGGCCGGCTTCAAGCGCAGACTCGAACAGATAGCCGGAAATGCGCGTGTCCTTGCCGATCAGTATCTTGCTGCGGCCCTGACGCGCAAAGACTTTGCCGGCGGCCCAGCCCAGCTTGAGCATAAACTCGGGGTTGATGGGGCCATCGCCGACCCGGCCACGTATTCCGTCGGTGCCAAAATATTTTCGCGTCATTATCCCTGTTACCTTGTCTATGCTTTGTTCTATGCCTTGTATTGTCGCTCGGCCAGGACCGCCGACACCATGCGCAGCGCGTCCACGGTCTCGCGCACATCGTGGGCGCGCACGATCGCCGCGCCTCGGATCACGGCCATACTGGCCAAGCTTAGTCCAGCTGCCAGCCTCTGCTCGACCGATCGGTTCAAAACCTTGTCGATCAGGGACTTGCGCGACAGCCCGACCAATACGGGAAGGCCCAGCGCGGTCAGCACCGGCAACCGGTTCAGGAGCCGCAGGTTGTGCTCTACGGTCTTGCCAAAGCCAAAGCCCGGGTCGACGACCAGTCGGTCGGCGGCGATACCCGCTGCCAGGCATGCATCAACCCGCGCCTGCAGAAAATCCCTGACCTCCGTCTCGACGCACGCGTAACGGGGTTGCTGCTGCATATTGCCGGGCTCGCCCTGCATATGCATAAGACAGACACCCAGCCGGGTCTCGGCCACTGCCTGGAGGGCGCCGGGGCGCTGCAGGGCGCGAATGTCATTGATCATGCTGGCGCCGCGGCCGGCGGCCTCACGCATCAGTGCGGGGTTGCTGGTGTCTATCGAGATGACCGCGTCGAGGCGCTGAACCAGCGCCTCCAGCGCAGGCAGCACCCGGGCCATCTCCTCGTCGGAGGATACCGGTGCCGCCCCGGGCCGCGTCGACTCACCGCCGATATCCAGCAAGGTCGCGCCATCGGCCAGCATCGCCTCAGCGCGCGGCAGCAGCGTGTCGATATCCAGACGATGATTACGGTAGTAAAGGCCGCCATCCGAGAAGGAGTCGGGCGTGACATTGAGCACGCCCATGACTTGCGGTTGGCTGAGATCAAGAATACGCGCGCCGCAGTGCAGCGCGCGGGGGGGCGGACTCATCGGCATTCAGTGTTCGCTGGCGGGGCCTCCAATGGGGTCGGAGTCACTCCGGGGACCACTCGTCGCCTTGCCACCCTCGTCGCTGCTGCCGCTGGCCGATGCGCCGCCGGAACTGGCGCCGCCGTCATCCCAACCGGCAGGCGGACGCGGTGTACGGCCGTTCATGATGTCGTCGATCTGATCAGCATCAATGGTTTCATACAGCATCAGTGCGTCGGCCATGGCTTCCAGCTTGTCGCGATTCTCTTCCAACAGGCGCTTGGCGGTGGCATAGCACTCGTCGATAATGCGCCGCACTTCCTGGTCAATCTTCTTCGCGGTTTCACCCGACACAGCGGGCGCGCCGCCGGTGGCCGCGGAGCGACCGAGAAACACCTCCTCCTCGGTATCGTCGTACATCAGCGGACCCAGGGCCTCCGACAGTCCCCACTTGGTGACCATGCTCCGGGCAATGGCGGTGGCGCGCTTGATATCGTTGGACGCACCGGTGGTCACACCGTCGGGACCGTTGATCATCTCCTCCGCGATACGGCCGCCGAACAAAGAACAGATCTGGCTGACGATATGGCGCCGCGAGTGACTGTAGCGGTCCTCCTCGGGGAGGAACATGGTCACCCCCAGGGCGCGCCCGCGGGGAATGATCGACACCTTGTAGACCGGGTCGTGCTCGGGCACCAGGCGGCCGACAATCGCGTGGCCGGCCTCGTGGTAGGCGGTGTTGCGCTTTTCCTTTTCCGACATGACCATGGATTTGCGCTCGGCGCCCATCATGATCTTGTCCTTGGCCAGCTCGAACTGTTCCATGCCCACGGTGCGCCGGTTGCCACGCGCGGCGAACAGGGCCGCCTCGTTGACCAGGTTGGCGAGGTCCGCGCCGGAAAAGCCGGGAGTGCCGCGGGCGATGACCGACGGGTCCACCTTGTCCTCCAGTGGCACCTTGCGCATATGGACCTTGAGTATCTGTTCACGGCCGCGGATATCCGGCAGCCCCACCACCACCTGGCGGTCGAAACGGCCGGGGCGCAGCAGCGCGGGGTCCAGCACGTCGGGCCGGTTGGTGGCGGCGATAACGATCACGCCGTCATTGGCCTCGAAGCCATCCATCTCCACCAGCAACTGGTTCAGGGTCTGCTCGCGCTCGTCGTGGCCGCCACCCAGACCGGCGCCCCGGTGGCGACCCACGGCGTCGATTTCGTCGATAAAGATTATGCAGGGCGCCTGCTTCTTGGCCTGATCGAACATGTCGCGCACCCGCGAGGCGCCGACACCGACGAACATTTCGACAAAGTCAGAGCCCGAGATGGAGAAGAACGGCACCTTGGCCTCGCCGGCAATCGCCTTGGCCAGCAGGGTTTTGCCGGTGCCGGGCGGGCCCACCATCAGCACGCCACGGGGAATGCGTCCGCCCAGGCGCTGGAAGCGGCCCGGGTCGCGCAGAAATTCCACCAGCTCCTGCACGTCTTCCTTGGCCTCATCCACGCCGGCCACATCGGCAAACGTGGTTTTGATCTGGTCTTCACTGAGCAGCCGCGCCTTGCTTTTGCCAAACGCCATGGGGCCGCCGCGGCCGCCCGCACCCCCCTGCATCTGGCGCATGAAAAACATGAAAACCGCAATGATGATCAGGATCGGAAAGCTGGCCACCAGCAACTGGACCCAGAGGCTCTGCTGCTCCGGCTTCTTGCCTTCGACCACCACCTTGTGCTGCAGCAGATCGTCGATCAGCTTGGGGTCTTCCAGCAACGGGCGCACTGTCTGAAAGGTGGTGTTGTCGACGCGCTCGCCGGTGATGGTCAGGCCGTCGATCTCGACGCGCTTTACCCGATCCTGCTGGATCTCGTTGATAAACTGCGAGTAGTTCAGCTGCTCCTTGGTGGGCTGCATGCTGAAGTTGTTGAACACCGTCAGCAACACCGCTGCGATGACACCCCACAGGAGTAAATTCTTGAGCATATCGTTCACTGCCGACCCTCTCGTTACACCGCCGGGATCACCGTCTGGAAGGCTTTTGCACTCGCCAAGTCATGCGCCTTACGGCCTTCAGCGGACTTGAAATCACTGTACTACAGAAACGCGGTGGCCTCCATTTGGATCCCTCCGCAATCGACGCCCGTCAGGCGCCACGATAGCCTTTTGCGACCAGGTAGACTTCCCGCGAGCGCGCCCGGCTAGCATCCGGCTTGCGCGTATGGACTGTGGTGAATTTCTGCCGCAGATCCTTGAGAAATGCGTCAAAACCCTCGCCGTGGAACACCTTGGACACCAACACACCGCCCGGCGCCAGCACCTGTTCCGCCATATCCACTGCCAATTCAACGAGATACATCGCGCGCGGCTGATCCACGGCACTCATCCCACTCATGTTGGGGGCCATATCGGAAATCACAAGGTCTACCCGCGAGTCACCAATCAGCGCCAGCAGCGCCTCGAACACCGCCTGCTCGGTAAAATCACCCTGGAGAAACTCCACCCCGGCCAGCGAGTCCATGGCCAGTATGTCCGAGGCGATCACGCGGCCGTGGTGGCCCACCCGCTCTGCACTCACCTGGGACCAGCCGCCGGGCGCCGCGCCCAGGTCCAGCACGGTCATACCCGGCCGGAACAGCCGGTCTTTCTCGTCGAGTTCAAGCAGCTTGAAACAGGCGCGCGAACGGTAGCCGCGCTGCTGCGCCAGCTTGACGTAGGGATCGTCAAAATGTTCCCGCAGCCAGCGCCCGCTGGAAGCACTGCGTTTGGCCATACCTGTGCCCTCTATCCTCAATCTGCTCTTCAATCGGCGCCTGAGCGGCGCTTGCCGACTGGCGCGCTCAAGCGCTGTTAAGTCCTGGCGCCGCCCTGACGCTTCTGTACAATACTCGCCCCATTAGATCACTGGAACCGCTCCGCCATGCAACTGGATCAGCACCGCAAAAAACAACTGCGCGCCATAGGCCATGGCCTCAAGCCCGTGGTGACCATCGCGGAGCGGGGATTGACGGAGGGAGTCAGTCTGGAGCTGGAGCGGGCACTGGAAGACCACGAGCTGATCAAGATCAAACTGGCGCTAGGCGAGTCGCAGGCGCGCAAGTCGCTGGCCGAGACGATCTGCAGTCAACACCAGGCGCTGCTGGTGCAGGCGATCGGCAAGGTGGTGCTGATCTACCGGCCTGCCAAGCGTCCCAATCCCAAGCTGTCCAACGTGCTGCGTCTGAAAGGCAGCTGAGCCCAGGCCGCCGGAATCGGGCGCAGCGCGGGCCTGCTGCTCAGATATGGCGTACGTCGTCGATTTCGTACTCGACTTCACCGCCGGGCGCATTCACAACGACGACATCGCCCACTTCCTTGCCGACCAGCGCCCTGGCTATCGGCGAGGTCACCGAGATCTTACCGACCTTCACGTCCGCCTCGTCTTCACCCACGATCTGGTAGGTCTGGCGGGCGTCGGTCTCGCAGTTGATGATATCGACAGTGACTCCGAAGATAACCTTGCCGGTGTTCGCGATCTGAGTGACGTCGATCACCCGCGCCATCGACAGCTTGGCCTCGATCTCGCTGATGCGGCCTTCGCAGAATGACTGCTGTTCGCGCGCGGCGTGGTACTCGGCGTTTTCCTTCAGGTCTCCGTGCGCCCGCGCATCGGCAATCGCCTGGGTGATGCGCGGCCTGTCCACACTCTTGAGACGCTTCAATTCCTCGCGCAGCGCCGCTTCTCCGGCCACGGTCATGGGAGCCTGTCCAGTGCTCATGCGGTCACCCTCCTGTGCATATCCTGCAAGCGCCGCACCTCACCCTCGCCCTCCACCTGGAGCGCCTGGCACAGCGCTTCCGCGCCCGCCAGCGTGGTGGTGCAGAATACTTTCTGGGCCAGCGCGGTGCGACGGATGGATGCGGAGTCAGCCGTCGCCTGGCGCCCCTCGGTGGTGTTGACCACCAGCTGTATATCCCCGTTCTTCACCATATCAACGATATGGGGGCGACCTTCCTTGACCTTGTTGACCAAGGTGACGTCGATGCCGGCCGCCGTCAATACTGCGCCGGTGCCGCGCGTGGCTACCAGCTTGAAGCCCAGCGCCGCGAAACTCCGCGCCACATCGACCACGCCTTTCTTGTCGACATCGCGCACGCTGATAAATACCCGCCCCTTGCGCGGCAGGCGCTCACCGGCACCGATCTGCGCCTTGAGATAGGCTTCACCGAAGCTGTCGCCCAGGCCCATGGCCTCGCCGGTGGATTTCATTTCCGGGCCCAGGATGGAGTCCACCCCCGGGAATTTGTTGAACGGGAACACCGCTTCCTTGACGCTGAAATAGGGCGGTACCCGCTCCGCTGTAAAATTCTGGCTGGCCAGACTCTGGCCCACCATGCAGCGCGCGGCGATCTGCGCCAGCGACACGCCGATACACTTCGATACAAAAGGCACAGTGCGCGAGGCGCGGGGATTGACCTCGATAACGTAGATCTCCCCATCCTGCACCGCGAGTTGCACGTTCATCAGGCCCACCACGCCCAGCTCCAGCGCCATGCGCTTGACCTGTTCGCGCATCTGGTCCTGCAGCGCGGCATCCAGGCTATAGGGCGGCAGTGCACAGGCGGAGTCGCCGGAGTGGATACCGGCCTGCTCGATATGCTGCATGATCGCGCCGATCACCACCTGCTCGCCGTCGGATACCGCGTCGACATCGACCTCGACTGCCGCATTGAGGAAATGGTCCAGCAGCACCGGCGACTCGTCGGAGACCTGCACCGCGCTGCGCATATAGCGCTTGAGCTCGTCTTCGTCGTAGACGATCTCCATGGCCCGCCCGCCCAGCACATAGGACGGCCGCACCACCAGCGGATAGCCAATACCGTCGGCCACCTGCAGGGCTTCCTCGATGGAGCGCACCGTGGCGTTGGCAGGCTGCTTGAGTTGCAGGCGCTGGATCATCTGCTGGAAGCGCTCGCGGTCCTCAGCGCGGTCGATGGCCTCGGGGCTGGTGCCGATAATGGGCACACCCGACGCCTCCAGCGCGCGGGCCAGCTTCAGCGGCGTCTGGCCGCCGAACTGCACGATCACGCCCTTGGGCTTTTCAATGGCGACAATTTCCAGCACGTCTTCCAGAGTGACCGGCTCGAAGTACAGGCGATCCGAGGTGTCGTAATCCGTGGACACGGTCTCCGGATTGCAGTTGACCATAATGGTTTCATAGCCATCGTCGCGCATCGCCAGCGCCGCGTGCACACAGCAGTAATCGAACTCGATGCCCTGGCCGATGCGGTTGGGCCCGCCGCCCAGCACCAGGATTTTGTCCCGGTTCGACGGCGCCGCCTCGCACTCCTCTTCGTAGGTCGAGTACATATAGGCGGTGGTGGTGGCGAACTCCGCGGCACAGGTGTCCACGCGCTTGTAGACCGGACGCACATTCAGCTGGTGGCGGCGCTTGCGGAGCTGGGTTTCGCTCACCGCCAGCAGTGTCGCCAGGCGCTGGTCGGAAAACCCCTTGCGCTTGAGGCGGCGCATAAAGGCCTCGTCGACATCGGACAGGGCCAGCTTGCCCAGCGTGTTTTCGGTGGTGACCAGGTCCTGTATCTGCACCAGAAACCAGGGGTCGATATGCGATTGCTCGTAGACCTCGTCCACGCTCATGCCGGCGCGAAACGCGTCCCCCACATACCACAGCCGCTCAGGGCCCGGGTTGCGCAGCTGACTGCTCAGCAGTTCGCCCGCATCCGACGCGGTGAGATCGAGCTTGGACTCAAACCCCGAAGAGCCCACTTCCAGGCCGCGCATCGCCTTTTGCAGCGACTCCTGAAAAGTGCGACCGATGGCCATGACCTCGCCCACGGACTTCATCTGGGTATGCAGGCGCTGATCGGCCTCGGGAAATTTTTCGAAGGTGAAACGCGGGATCTTGGTGACAACGTAATCGATGCTGGGCTCGAAGGAGGCCGGCGTGGCGCCGCCGGTGATGTCGTTCTTGAGCTCATCCAGCGTGTAGCCGATCGCCAGTTTGGCGGCGATCTTGGCGATGGGAAACCCGGTGGCCTTGGACGCCAGTGCCGACGAGCGCGACACCCGCGGGTTCATCTCGATAATAACCATGCGCCCGGTTTTGGGATCGATGCCGAACTGGACGTTGGAGCCTCCGGTCTCGACGCCGATTTCGCGCAATACCGCTATGGAAGCGTTGCGCATCAACTGGTATTCCTTGTCGGTCAGCGTCTGCGCCGGCGCCACGGTGATGGAGTCACCGGTGTGCACGCCCATCGCGTCGAAGTTCTCGATGGCGCAGACGATGATGCAGTTGTCCTTGCTGTCGCGCACCACCTCCATCTCGAACTCTTTCCAGCCGATCAGCGACTCGTCAATCAGCAGCTCGTTGGTGGGCGACATGTCCAGACCGCGCTCGCAGATCTCGACAAACTCCTCGCGGTTATAGGCGATGCCGCCGCCGGAGCCACCCATGGTGAAGGACGGGCGGATAATGCAGGGGAAGCCTATCGAGTCCAGCACCTGCAGCGCAGCTTCCATGCTGTGGGCAATGGCGGAGCGCGGCGTTTCGAGACCTATGGACTTCATGGCCTTGTCGAAGCGCTCGCGATCCTCGGCCTTGTCGATGGCATCCTGATCAGCGCCGATCATCTCGACACCGAACTTCTCCAGCACGCCCTCGCGGGACAGATCCAGGGCGCAGTTCAGCGCGGTCTGGCCACCCATGGTCGGCAGCAGTGCGTCGGGCCGCTCCTTCTCTATGATGCGCGCCACCGTCTGCCAGGTGATCGGCTCGATATAGGTGGCGTCGGCCATGGCCGGGTCGGTCATGATCGTGGCCGGGTTGGAGTTCACCAGGATCACCCGGTACCCCTCCTCGCGCAGCGCCTTGCAGGCCTGGGCGCCGGAGTAGTCGAACTCGCAGGCCTGGCCGATGACGATGGGACCGGCGCCGAGGATGAGGACGGATTGGATATCAGTACGTTTGGGCATGGTTGTCCGCTAACGGTCAGTTTCAGTACTTCGTAAGCTTGGGGTCTGACGCTGGACGTCTGACGTCTGACGCTAAAACCCGAGCTCAGATTCCTGTGATGGCCCCTGCGTCTGACGTCGAGCGTCAGACGTCAGACCCACCGCACTTATGCGCTTTTATCAGCTCAATAAAGTGATCGAAAAGGCCCGCCACATCGTGCGGCCCGGGGCTGGCTTCCGGGTGGCCCTGGAAGCTGAAGGCCGGCCGGTCGGTGCGCTCCACCCCCTGCAGCGAGCCGTCAAACAGGGATTTGTGGGTGGCCTGCAGGTTGGCGGGCAGGGTCGCCTCGTCGATGGCGAAGCCGTGGTTCTGGCTGGTGATCATCACCACGCCGCTGCGCAGATCCTGCACCGGGTGGTTGGCGCCATGATGACCGAACTTCATCTTGGTGGTCCGGGCGCCGCTGGCCAGGCCCAGCAACTGATGCCCCAGACAGATACCGAACACGGGGGTGCCGGTGTCCACTATCTCGCGTATCGCGGCGATGGCGTAGTCGCAGGGTTCCGGGTCGCCGGGTCCGTTGGACAGGAACACGCCGTCGGGATTCATGGCCAGCACTTCGCTGGCCGGGGTGGTGGCCGGCACCACGGTCAGCCGGCAGCCGCGCTCGACCAGAAGCCGGAGCATATTGCGCTTGGCGCCGAAATCGTAGGCCACCACCCGGTAGGGCAACTCGGCGTCCTCGTGCCGGCGATAACCCTCGCCCAGCCGCCAGCCGCCCTCGCGCCATTCATAGGCCTTGGGCGTGGTGACCACTTTGGCCAGGTCCATGCCCTGGAGTCCGGCAAAGCCCTGGGCCAGGGCGATGGCCTCGGCCTCGTCGACATCGCCGGCCATGACGCAGCCACCCTGGGTGCCACTGTCGCGCAGGATGCGGGTCAGGCGGCGGGTATCGACGTCGGCAATGCCGACCACATTGCGCTCGCGCAGGTAGCCGCGCAGGTCCTGCTGGTTGCGGAAGTTGCTGGCCATCAACGGCAGGTCGCGGATCACCAGGCCCGAAGCCCAGATCCTGGACGCTTCCTCGTCCTCCGCGGTGGTGCCGGTATTGCCGATATGGGGGTAGGTCAGGGTGATGATCTGGCGTGCGTAGGAGGGGTCGCTGAGGATTTCCTGGTAGCCCGTCATCGCGGTATTGAATACCACTTCACCGACCGCCTGGCCGGTCGCGCCTATTGCAGTACCCCGGAATACGGAGCCGTCGGCGAGCGCAAGGATGGCTGGGGACGTCAAGAAAACCTCCGTCAAATCACCGAATCGTGATGCTATTTGCCGCGAACCAGCTGGAAACCTGCAGCGTTGAGCCGTAAAAAAGCGAGATGAAGTAGGGCCTCATCTCGCTTTCACTATTACGTACCCAATCAGGATCACCGACTCGCAGGAGGGGCGGTTACGCCCGGATCAAATCTGGCGCTGGATTCTACGGGATCGCGCCGCCGCTGTCCAATGAACCGCGGTCCAGCTGGCGGTGGATATCGGCCGCGTCCAGGGGGCGCCCCGTGCGGGTATCGATCAGCAGATGGGCGGTCTTGGCCAGCGCGATCAGCCGCCCGCTGTCCGCCTCGACCACCCGGTACAGGAGATCGTAGCCACAGCGGTGGCGGGCACCGACTCCCAGCGCAATGCGCAGGCGCTCGCCGTAGCGCCCTTCGGACTTGTAGATCACCGCCAGGTCGGCGTTGACCACCTGGCGCGACTGGGCTCCCCACTCGGCGACGCCGCGGGACCTCAGGAACTGCACCCGCGCCTCGTTGAGCAGGCTCACCAGGCTCTCGTTGCCCAGGTGGTCGCCACGGTTGATGTGGCTGATCAGTATGGGCAGCTCGACTTCAAACTCCAGCTGTTCGGGCACCTCGATGCTGACACGGGCCATGGACGTCTCCGGTAGGTTGGCCGGCAGTCTACCAGCAACCGCCGCAATTGCGCTGTGGGCGACGCGCTCAGGCGCGCCCGGAGTAGTTGTCCAGCACCGAGGCCGCAGGGCTCTGCAGGCGCGGAAAGCGGATCCTGCGCCGGTAGGGGAATACGTCCTGGACAATACCGGCGCGAAGTTTGTCCTGCAGGCCGCACCAGAAGGCGGGGTCGTAGAGCTCGCCGTGCAGGCTGTCGAACACCTGCTTGGCGCGGGCGTTGCCAGAGAAGAACAGACGAAACTCCTCGGGAAAAACGTCGTTGGCCGCCACCGAGTACCAGGGCTGGCTGGCAAACTCGTCGGCGTCATTGCGCGGCGCGGGAAGCGCGCGGAAATTGCACTCGGTGAGCGGACAGATTTCGTCGTAGTCGTAAAACACCACGCGACCGTGCCGCGTCACACCGAAATTCTTGAGCAGCATATCGCCGGGAAAGATGTTGGCACCGGCGAGTTGCTTGATGGCATTGCCGTACTCGTCCATCACATTCTGCAGGCGTTCGTCATCGAGGTCGCGGAGATAGAGATTGAGCGGGATCATCTTGCGCTCGATATACACGTGCTTGAGGATCAGCGCCCTGCCCCGCTCCTCCACCAGCGACGGTACCTCGCGGTGCAGCTCTTCCATCAGCTCCGAAGAAAACCGGCTGCGGTCAAAGGCCAGGTTGGTGAACTCCTGGGTGTCCGCCATGCGCCCCGCCAGATCCCAGCGCTTGACCAGCCGGTATTTTTCACGCACCTGTTCGCGGGTCATGTCCTTGGGCGGCGTAAAGCGCTCCTTGATGACCTTGTACACATATTCAAAATTGGGCCGCGTAAACACCAGCATGACCATGCCCTTGATACCCGGCGCAGTCACGTACTCGTCGCTGGCGCTGCGGGTATGCGCCACTGCAAAGCGATAGAACTCGGTCTTCCCATGCTTGGAAAAACCCAGCACGTTATAGAGTTCAAAGATTTCCTTGTGGGGCATCAGGCGTTTCAGGAACGCCACGTAGCGGGACGG
>JAVEVZ010000363.1:0-2788 GCA_034004805.1 Spongiibacteraceae bacterium
CCTGTTGATGCACGGCGCGGTGGGCACGGCGCTGGGCGGTGTGTGCACCCTGGTGGGCGAGCCGCAGAATCTGTTGATCGCGGAAAAGGCCGGCTGGACGTTTGCGGAGTTCTTTATCTATATGGCGCCGGTGACGATGCCGACGCTGGCGGCCGGCCTGTTGACCTGCCTCCTGCTCGAAGTCACAGGCTGGTTCGGTTACGGCGCGGAACTGCCACCCGCCGTCCGCACGGTACTGGAAGAGTTCACCGCGCAGGAGGACAGGAAACGCACCAGCAAAGACAACGCCGCGCTGATCGTGCAGGGCCTGGTCGCGGTATTCTTGGTGATCGGCCTGGCGCTGCACCTGGCCGCCGTGGGCCTGATCGGCTTGACTGTCATTATTCTGCAGACATCCTTCAACGGCATTATCAGTGAAGGCCAGATCGGCCATGCCTTCGAGGAGGCCCTGCCCTTTACCGCACTGCTGGTGGTGTTCTTTGCCATCGTTGCGGTGATCCACGAACAGCATCTGTTCCAGCCGATCATCATCGAAGTGCTGGCCATGGACGCATCAATACGGCCGACCATGTTCTTTATTGCCAACGGGTTGTTGTCCATGATCAGCGACAACGTGTTCGTGGCCACCGTGTATATCAATGAAGTCAAGGAAGCGCTGCTTGCCGGCAAGATCAGCCGGGTGGAGTTCGATCACCTGGCGGTGGCCATCAATACCGGCACCAATATCCCCAGCGTGGCGACCCCCAACGGCCAGGCGGCGTTCCTGTTTCTGCTGACCTCGGCACTGGCGCCGCTGATACGCCTGTCCTATGTGCGCATGGTGGTCATGGCGCTGCCCTATACGATCGTCATGAGCGGGGTGGCCATCACCGCGGTCCGGCTGGCCTTGTAAGCACCGCTCGGCCGCTAATCTGCGGACGCCGCAGCGCGCCGCCACAGACAGGCGCCACCACTGGCCCTGTCGATGGCGGCGAGACGCTGTTCGTGGGCCGCCAGTTCGACATCGGTGGCCAGCAGCACCGGCAGCGCGGGCCTGTCAGCCGGCAACCGGCGCAGGGTCTGGCCACGGCTGCCACCCTCGGCACTGTTGTCGTCCCCCGCCAGCAACAGCGCGGTCTGCCCCCCAGTCATGGCCAGATAGACATCCGCGAGAATCTCGGCATCCAGCAACGCGCCGTGCAGGTCGCGCTGGGAGTTGTCGACCGCGTAGCGCTGGCACAGCGCATCGAGGCTGTTGCGCTGCCCGGGGTGGCGCTGGCGCGCCATGATCAGGGTGTCAGTGACGCTGCACAAGGCGTTGATGCGGGGCTGGTCCGCGCCCAGCAGCGCCAGCTCGTGATCGAGAAAGCCGATATCGAAGGGCGCGTTGTGGATGATCAGGTCCGCCCCCCGCACAAATTCAACAAAATCCCGGGCAACCTGGGCGAAGCGGGGTTTGTCGGCGAGGAAATCATTGGTGATGCCATGGACCTCGATGGCGCCGGCATCAATCTCCCGATCGGGGTTGAGATAGACGTGGAAATGACGCCCGGTCAGGCGCCGGTCCAGCATCTCGACACAGCCGATCTCAATAATACGGTGGCCCTGGCTGGGCTCCAGGCCCGTGGTCTCGGTGTCCAGTACGATCTGTCTCACACTCTCTCCAGCTCATCAATGCCGCGGTTGGCCAGCTGATCGGCGGCCTCGTTGCCGGGATCACCGCTGTGTCCCTTGACCCAGTGCCAGGCGACCTCGTGTTCGGCGACCACGGCGTCGAGCTGCTGCCAGAGGTCGATATTCTTCACCGGCTTTCTATCCGCGGTGCGCCAGCCGCGCTTTTTCCAGTTGGCCATCCACTCGGTAATGCCGCGCCGCAGATACTCGGAGTCCGTGTAAAGCGCGACCTGACTGCGCGATTTCAGCGCCTTGAGTGCCTCGATGGCGGCCAGCAGTTCCATGCGATTATTGGTGGTCAGCAGCTCGCCGCCCCACAGCTCCTTGCGCGCGTCACCGCAACGCAACAGCGCGCCCCAGCCACCCGGTCCCGGATTGCCGCGACAGGCGCCATCGGTATAGATCACGACGTTTTTCAACAGATTTCCTCAGGTTTTCTTGCGGTTGTGATTGTGGGGGGGCAGCGACGCCGTGGGCTTGACGACGCTGAGATCCGGAAACGCGGGCCGGGGTACCGGCACGAGTCGACGGGCGGGCGTGAGCGGCACCACCTCACGGGTTGCGGCCAGCAGATAGACCCCGCCGAAGGGCCAGTGCTGCCAGCGGCTGGTGCCCGCGCGGCCATTCAGATAGCCGAACTGCACGCTGTCGATCCCGAAACCCAGCAGCTGCAGCCAGTCGCTCAACCGCAGGGTACTCAACACATGGTGACTCCACAGCGGATTGCCCCAGGCGCGACCGGCCAGCTGCCGCGCGCCCAGCACTGACCAGGGGTTGAACCCCAGCAGCAGGATCCGGCCCCGGGGCACCACGACCCGCGCGACCTCCCGCAACAGCTGATGAGGGTTCCGGCAATACTCGTGGCGGTGGTGTACCACCACCACATCCAGGCTGTCGGCGGCGAACGGCAGCTGTTCGGCCTCGCAGACCAGCCCCGACCGACAGCCCAGGTCGACCGCCGCAGTGCCCTGCATGCAGTGCTGTACCCGCGCGTCGGCCAGCAGACCGTCGACAGTGCACACCCCCAGCTGCAGCAGGTGGTAGCCGAGACTCCGCTCCAGCTCACGGCCCAGCAGTTCGCGCTCGGTGGCGACCACCTGGCGGCCAAGGGGCGTATCGAACCAATCCCCCAGCC
>JAVEVZ010000054.1:0-12738 GCA_034004805.1 Spongiibacteraceae bacterium
AAGATCCGCTGCCTTCGCCTGAGTTGAAAACTCGCATCGGTTACGGTTTGAACCTCGACGGTACGCAGAACGGCGAGGCTACCAGTAAAAGGTGCGCACATGAAAAGTTTGTTATGCCGAATGGTGCGCCGGTTGATAACCAGTTGGCACGCGTAGTTGGCTGCACGGCATCCTGGCGCAGTGGCGGATTTGCTACCGAATTTTACAAACAGGAAATCATCAACTTTCCGCTCAACCGGATCCTGATCGAGATTCGCGGCGTTGATGATGAAGTGAATGATCCTGAAGTGACCGTTAATATTTACAAGGGCAAGGACGGGCTGTCGCTGGGTGCTGGCGGCACGATTCCGCCGTTCCAGAACCAGCGTATTGATGAGCGCTATACACGCTACATGTACGAAACCAAAGGGAAAATTGTTGATGGTGTGCTAACCACAGATCCGATTCCGGAAGCGTGGTTCCCGATTTACTGGATAACGACGCCCGCGGAACGTCTGGTTCGCGATATGCGCCTGCGATTGAATCTGACCAGGACCGGCGCTGAGGGCATTCTGGGCGGTTATGAAGATTTGAAAATCTGGTGGAGCGCCCACAGCCGCGGCCTGGGAGGCGCCGCGGCTTCCGTCGGTCCGTTCAGCAATCCATGGTACTACCGTGCAGCACATCGCTATGCGGATGGTTATCCAGACCCGGAAAGCGGCCAATGTACTGCGATTTCATCGGCGTACAAAATTACCGCAGTCAGAGCCTTGATTGCGCATCCTGATAATGGTGACGATCTGGCGCGCAACAGCTCAGAGACGGCGTCTCGGTAATGGAAGGGCTCAGAATGCAATCAACGCGGAATAAATTGATGGTATCCATGGCAAAGGTGCGTTGTCTTTCACAGGTGCTCGGCTTGTCTCTGCTGTGTTTGACCGGCTCAGTACTGGCTGCATCGGATTCACCGGCCCTCGCTGTTAAAGAGGGAAATGGCGCGGTTCAGCCCACAATGCGGCTGATCAGTCAGCCCCAGTATTTGAATACAGTGCGAGCCATATTTGGCCCCCAGATTCAGCTGAATGTCCGTTTCGCCCCTATACGTCGAGTGGAAGGCATGATGGCGCTGGGCGCAGGTCAGGCCGTAGTCACTTCGGGTGCGCTGGATTCGCTGGACCGCGCTGCACATCTGGTCGCGGCGCAGGTCGTCGATCCCGAGTTTCGACAGTTTACGATTCCATGTCAGCCAGCGGCTATGGATAAGCGAAACGATGCCTGCGCTCGTCAGTTCATTGAGGGAGTGGGCGAACTGCTCTATCGGCGCGCAATCACCAAGTCAGAGGTTGCATCACTTGTAGATCTGGCCGGCAGCAGCGTTGGCGTCGCTGGTGATTTTTACGACGGCCTGGAACTTGCCCTCGTTGGCATGCTTCTTTCGCCCAATTTCCTGTTTATACAGGAGCAGATCGAGCCTGATCCGAATCACTCTGGGGCATTCCGCCTGGATGCATACTCCAAGGCATCGCGCCTCAGTCTGATGCTGTGGGCCGCGGGCCCGGACGCCGAATTGCTTAAAGCTGCGAAGTCCGGTGCGCTGCACAATGACGCTGAGCTGACAAGGCAGGTCGAACGGATGCTGGCGTCGCCGCGGCTGGCGGACGGCGTGCGTGACTTCTTCAGTGACTTTCTTGTCCTCGAGGGCTACGACAACCTTACAAAGGATCAGACGATTTTTCCTGCGTTTAATTCCAAAGCACTGGCGGATGCCCGCGAGCAGCAAATACAACTGATTCTTGATCATCTGATCAGCCGGGGAGAGGACTATCGCGACTTGTTCACGACGCGGCGCACTGTGCTCACTGCAAATCTGGCGGGGCTATACGGATTCCCGGTAGATGCCGGGCCCTCGGAGTGGCTGCCCTATGAATTTGGTCCAGAAGATAACCGCGCCGGCTTTCTGACCCAGGTGGGTTTCCTCGCTCAGCATGCGCATCCCGGTCGCAGTTCCCCTACCCGTCGCGGTAAAGCGCTGCGTGAAATCATGCTGTGTCAGCACGTGCCTGATGCGCCGCCCAACGTCGATTTTTCTGCGCTCGAGGACGCCGATGGTCTGCCCACGGCCAGGGAGCGCCTCGACGTGCACAATACCGACCGCACCTGCCGGGGCTGTCACGCGATAACAGATCCCGTAGGTCTGGGGCTGGAAAATTTCGATGGCGCCGGCCAGTTTCGCAAGACCGAGAACGGCTTTGTCATTGAACCTGCCGGCACCCTGGACAGGATCGATTTTGACACGGCGGTGGAACTGGGTGCGGCTGTTCGGGACAACCCGGCCCTCACGGCGTGTCTGGTGCAGCGGGTGTACACCGCGGGTGTGGGGCGCCCGCTTCTGGAAGGGGAAGAGGCGAACGTCATTGATCCCCTGCTCGACCAGCTGGATCAGAACGGTTATCGCTGGAAGGATGTTTTGCGCGCAGTGACCTTGGGCGGTGTGTTCTTCAATGTCGCTTCGGCGTCTGAGCCCGCGCGTCCCAATGCCAATTTAGCCAGTGCGAGGATTGAGTAATGTTTTACAAGCATAGGAAATTACATCGCCGGCAGATTCTCAGGGGGATGCTGCAGGGCGGCACTGTAGCGCTTACGTTGCCATTGCTGGACGTATTTCTTAATAGCAACGGAACGGCACTCGCCTCCAATGCGCCTCTGCCATCCCGGTTTGGCACCTGGTTTTGGGGGCTGGGTGTGGATGAGGCTATTTTTGTGCCGCAAACCGTCGGCGCAAATTATGAACTGACCCGCCAGCTGTCGCCGCTTGGCGACCTCAGGAAACACGTCAATGTGTTCACCAACTTCAACGTGGTTACCGATGGCAAGCCTAACCTGTGTCATTTTACCGGGTGGGTAGCGCTGCGCTCTGGTGCAGTTCCCGCGGCTCGCGGAGACTTGCCTGGTCAGAGCCTCGATATTCCGATCGGCGATATTATCGGTGGCGGGACGCGGTTTCGCTCACTGGAACTGGCTGCCACGGGTGTGCCCCGGGACAGTTACAGCTTCCGCAGCGCCGATGCGATTAATCCACCGGAGATTTCGCCGCTGGAATTGTACAAAAAGATCTTTGGCCCGGAGTTCCAGGATCCGAATTCCGATACATTTACTCCGGACCCCCGGATCATGTTGCGCAAGAGCGTACTGTCGGGAGTCATTGATGAAATCAAGCAGGTGGAGGGAGCCGTCGGCCAGGCGGATCGGCAACGGCTGGATTATTATCTGACCTCTGTTCGCGAGCTTGAAAAGCGGCTTGAACTGCAGTTGCAGAAGCCTGCGCCCGCGCCGTTCTGCTCCGTGCCCGGTGCACCGGTTGAGCTGGCGAAAGGCCTTGATGTTGAGTTGGTGGTCGAACGGCATCGCCTGATGACCGACTTGCTCGTCATGGCGCTCGCGTGCAACCAAACCCGTGTCTTTAATATGGTGAGCTTTGATAGCTTTTCTGCCGCAACGCGTGAAGGATCGGAGCGCACGCACCATATCCTGACGCACGAGGAGGGTGTTGATCCCGATACCGGGTTGCAGCCCCAGTCATCCTGGTTTGTCCAGCGGTCAATGGAGGAGTGGGCCTATTTCGTCGGTGCGCTAGCCAAAATGCCGGAGGGCGATGGCTCGCTGCTGGATAACACGCTGGTCTATGCGCACACTGACTGCCGATTTGCCAAGACGCATTCGCTGGACGGTATCCCCATGTTTACTGCTGGCCGGCTCAACGGCCTGGTCAAGACCGGCTTGCATATCGACGGCAATGGCGATGCGGGCACTCGCTTGGGCTACACGATACAACGTTTGTTCGGCGTACCGCTGGCTGACTGGGGCCAGGGTTCGTTGCGCACCTCGAGCGCGATCACGGAAATGCTGGCTTAATGGCGCGCAATCGAAGAGCTCTGCTCGGGTGGCAGCGGCGCCCTGTCAGCACTGTAGACCTGGTATTGGTCGGGCAGCCGCAGCGATGCGCATTGGCAGACGGGTTAACCGCAGGCGTGGGGCACTCGAGTGGGCAATGTCCAATTTCGATAAAGGTGGGCTTTTGATGTCAGGTAATCGCGGTTTCCGGCGCTATTCGGCTTTCAGGCGCACGGCTTTTTCCATTGTTGGTGTATTGGGCGTGCTGGCACTTCTGGCCGGTTGCTCCTCAGCTGGTCATGACGCGGTTGCAGTGACTGACGGCCCGGCTCGGGTTCATGCGACAGCATTCGGCCCTGTGCTTGCGACACCGGATGGCAGGACCCTCTACTGGTGGCCCCGCGATGAAGCGACGCCGGGGCAGTCTCAGTGCACTAATATCCGGCATGCAAGTTACAAGCATGTGACAGGTCGGACGGTATACCTGCCGCATCCTGAAACACGCAAGACCTGTGAGGAAAAATGGCCGCCGTTTCTCGCAGCTGAGGACGCGAAACCCCAGGGCAAGTGGTCAATTATCGAACGTCATGATAAGTCCCGCCAATGGGCTTTCAATGGCCGCCCGCTGCATCTTTCGGTCAAGGACAGCAAGGCTGGCGATGTCAATGGCCTCAATGTAACGGGGCGCAATTATGGTGGTTGGAAGCCCGCGATGGCGCCATTGCAGATGCCACCGGGCATTGAGTTACTGCGACTCAGGGAAGGAGTGGCGCTCGTCACGCATGACCGTCGCGCGCTTTATACGCCGAGTGCGAACAGCTCGCCTTGCATGGATTGCAGCGATAGTCCCGAACCGCTGGCCGCGAGTGCATTGGTGAATCGTGTTGGCGAGTGGACCGTCGTTGAAGCTGCCGGTGATCTCCGCCAATACGCCTTCCGCGGGAAGCCGGTTTTTGTCGGCAAACTACCCGTGACCGATCCCGACCCGGTATCCATCAAGGGTTGGGACGCGATTTTTTTCACGCAGGCCATGCCGGAGCCTGACGCTATCAGGACGCGATTCAGTTTGATTGGTGATATCTATACCAGCCGGGAAGGCATGGCGCTTTATGTTTTCAGCTGCCAGGAGGGGCCCGAATCCGTGCCCTGCGACGACCCGGGTGATGCTGCTGCCCATTGGTCAATTCTTTGTGGGGCGGCTGATGTCTGCGCCCAACGGTGGCACCCTTATGTTGCTGAGCCGGGGGCAGAGGGGCTTGGCGAATGGTCCATCATGAGTATTCCGCACCCTGTTTATACTGATCCGCTTGGATATACCTACGCGGATGACAATGACAATCCGGTAGTGTCCGTGTGGGCCTATCGCGGCCGTCCTGTTTACACGTTCGAGGACGATAGCGAGCCGGGGATTGTGTTGGGACATGAGATATCAGGGTTGCCCGGCTCAGGATTTTTCGCAATCCAGGCGCCCGGAAACCACGAAAAAACGCTTTCGCAATGACAGGTCTCGTGAGCGAGGTTGAGCAATTATGATTACCAGACGTCACATAGTGGGCCTCATGGCGGGGCTTTCGTCCATGCTGGTTTTAACGCGTGTTCGAGCAGATGAGGGAGCGTGCGCCAAACTCGACACCCTGCCGCGCAGCCAGCGCAGGATGCGCGATAACCTGGGGTTTCAGATTCAGAGCAAAAACGAGCAGATGTGCAGGGATTGCGCTTTCTTCAGCCCTGATACTGCAACATCGAACTGTGGCAGTTGTGAGCTTTTGAATGGCGGTGCGGTCTACTCCACCAGTGTCTGTGATTCCTGGGGCGCCAAGTGAGTCGAGCTAATCGAGCTGTAAGTCGAACAACAATGCGCGCAGCAATTGCCCGTTGACGCCTGGTCCTATGGGGTGAGGGGGCGCCAGGGACCGTTGTTGCCCTCTGCCTCGAATTTTTTCCGCGCGACATAGACGGCCCGGTTCCGATAGGCCCAGATGAATGTGCCGTCGGGCTTCTGAATTGTGGTCCAGTCTCCGATAGTTCTGCTACCCGTCTCCGCGATCAGGGGCGCCCACTGCGCCGCACACGCGCCCTGACATGTCGACTCGCCGGGCGGGTCCAGATCGTAGGTATACAGCGCTTCTCCGTCTTCGGTGCGAAATACGACGTGGCCGTCTTCAATCATAATGCTGACGGAGACCGGCGTGGGCGCCAGTAGTTCAACAGGTATGGTGTTGCGAGTATCTCTTGCCGTGGTTTTGTCTGGCATGCTACTGATTCCCGAAGACAGCAGCACTCACTGTAGATTGACGGTGCCGGATGGTCAATCGAGCGGATTGTGCCGGCTTTTGAGTTTTTTAATGTCGGCGTTTGCACATTAAAAAATCAGCAGTCGTTGCGGTTCAGCGCGAGGCACTTATCAGCCAGCGGGCGCTAGTACACGGCTTCGAGGACCTGCAACGCAGGCTCGGCATCGCGCTCCGCGACCAGAATCACCGGCTGCTTGTCCCAGTCGCCCAGAACAATGCGCTCGGCGGCGGTGCCGTCGATTACCAGTGGGTGGCGGGCGGGGCGGTGGGTGTGGCCGTGGATCAGCAGGGTGACGTGGTGGCGGCGCATGGTGGCGGCCACGGTGTCCTGGTTCACGTCCATGATGTTTTCGGGCTTGTTGCTCTTGTGCTGGCGGGAGCTGTCGCGCCAGCGGCGGGCGATGGCCTGGCGGCGCTTGAGGGGCAGGCTGCGCAACAGCCACTTGACCAGCGGATTGCGCACCCGGCGCCGGAAGCGCTGGTAGTCGTGGTCATCGCTGCACAGGGTGTCGCCGTGCATCAGCAGGACGCGCTCGCCGTGCAGGTCGATGATGGCTTCGTCGGGCAGCAGGCCGGCGCCGGTTTCGCGGGCGAAGCGCTGGCCCAGCAGGAAGTCCCGGTTGCCGTGCTGAACCCATAAAGCGGTGCCAGAGGCGCTACAGGCCGCCAGTGCGGCGATGACCTCGCGGGCCAGGGGGGAGGGGTCGTCGTCGCCTATCCAGGCCTCGAACAGGTCGCCGAGTATATAGAGTGCTTCGATGCCCCGCGCCCGCTGCGCAAGCAGAGAAAAAAACGCCCGGCTGATGTCCGGGCGTTCTTCGCTGAGATGCAGGTCCGAGATAAACAGCGTGGTCATGCCGCGTCCTTGGTCATGCGTCTCTTCGGGTCACCTAGGGTCACGCGTCTGCGACGGTGGCCTTCTCGATCAGGACGGACTCCGCCGGCACGTCCTGGTGGCCGCCCCTGGAGGTGGTGGGGACCGCCTTGATCTTGGCGATCACGTCCATGCCGTCGGTCACCTTGCCGAATACCGCATAACCCCAGCCCTGCGCGGTTTTGGCGCTGTGGTTGAGGAAATCGTTGTCGGCGACGTTGATGAAGAACTGTGCGGACGCCGAGTGGGGGTCCATGGTGCGGGCCATGGCCAGGGTGCCGGCGTTGTTCTTGAGGCCGTTGTCGGCTTCGTTCTCGATCGGGTCGCGGGTTGCTTTCTGCTTCATGGACTCGTCGAAGCCGCCGCCCTGGATCATAAAGCCGTCGATTACGCGGTGAAAAATGGTGCCGTCGTAGTGGCCGTCGCGGACATACTGCAGAAAGTTCTCGGAGGTCTTGGGCGCGTTCTCCATATCGAGCTCGATGCGGATTTCGCCGTAATTGGTTTTCAGAACGACCATGGGAGTCCCTGTCTCTGGTTCATGGAGTGAGCGAGCGGCTATAATACGCGCTTTTTGCGGACAGGCGAACCGTCCCGGCCGCGCCCCTGTGAGTGGATCATCCATGAGTCAGATCGACGCCGTCAGCGGCAACAATTTCCTGCGCAGCCTTATCGCCAGGGACCTGGAGGAAGGCCGCATCGACAGGGTGGTGACCCGGTTTCCGCCGGAGCCCAACGGCTATCTGCACGTGGGGCACGCCAAGTCCATCTGTCTGAATTTTGGCCTGGCCGAGCAGTTCGGCGGGGCCTGCAACCTGCGCTTTGACGATACCAATCCGGCCAAGGAGGAGCAGGAGTACATCGACGCCATCAAGGAGGATGTGCGCTGGCTGGGCTTTCGCTGGGACGGCCAGGTGCGCTATGCCTCGGACTACTTCGGGCAGTTGTATGAGTGGGCTCAGCACCTGATCCGGGCCGGCAAGGCCTATGTGTGCGACCTCAGCCCCGAGCAGGCCAGCGAATACCGCGGCTGGGCCACCAGTCCCGGCAAGGACAGCCCGTACCGGGAGCGCTCGGTGGAGGAGAACCTCGCGCTGCTGGAGCGGATGCGCGCCGGCGAGTTCGACGAGGGCCACTGCACCCTGCGGGCGAAGATCGACATGGCATCGCCCAATATGAACCTGCGCGACCCCATCCTCTACCGGATCCGCAAACAGCCCCACCACCAGACCGGCGATACCTGGTGCATCTATCCCAGCTACGACTACGCCCACGGCCAGGGCGACGCGATTGAGGGGGTTACGCACTCAATCTGTACCCTGGAGTTCCAGGATCACCGGCCCCTTTATGACTGGCTGATCGAGAACCTGCCGGTGCCGCATCGGCCGCGCCAGTACGAATTCGGGCGCCTCAACCTCAGTTATACCGTCACCAGCAAGCGCAAACTCAAGCGCCTGGTGGACGAGGGCATTGTCAGTGGCTGGGACGATCCGCGCATGCCGACGCTGACCGGGATGCGTCGCCGGGGCTATACGCCGCGCGCCCTGCGCCACTTCTGCGAGATGATCGGCGTGACCCGTTCCGACGGCGTGGTCGAGGTCGCGATGCTGGAGCACGCAATCCGCGACGATCTCAACGAGAACGCGCCGCGCGCCATGTGTGTGCTGAACCCGCTGAAAGTTGTGATCACCAATTTTGTCAGTGATGAGCCCGAGCTGATGGTCGCTCCGGCCCACCCCAACAAGCCGGAGCTGGGCCAGCGCGAGCTGCCCTTTACCCGTGAAATCATGATTGACCAGGCGGATTTCAGCGAGGACACGACGCTGTCCCGCAAGAAGTTCAAGCGCCTGGTGCTGGGCGACTATGTGCGTCTGCGCAGCGCCTATGTGATCCGCGCCGATGAAGTGATCCGCGATGACACAGGCGCCATTGCGGAGCTGCGCGCCAGCCTGGTGCCCGGCACGGTAGGCGATGATCCCCCCGAGGGCATCAGGCCCCGGGGCGTGATTCACTGGGTTTCCGCCAGCCACGGCAAGCGCGCCACGGTACGCCTGTACGAGCACCTGTTCAACCACGAGGCACCGGACAAGGGCGACGAGGACTTTTTTGAATTCCTCAACCCCGACTCGCTGACCACGCTGGAAAACTGCTGGGTCGAGCCCGCTTTGGCAGAGGCCGCACCGGAACAGAATTTCCAGTTTGAGCGCGAGGGCTATTTCGTCGCCGACCGCCACCAGCACTGCGCGACACAGCCGGTCTTCAACAAAACGATCGGGCTGTCGGACAGCAAGGGAAAGTAAGTCCGGCGCCAAACCCGAGCGCGCAAACCCGAGAGTGCAAACCGAGTATTGAGTGTTATGTCGCTACAGATCTACAACACGCTGGCCCGCAAAAAGCAGGTCTTTACACCGCTGCAGGGCAGGACAGTGCGGATGTATGTCTGTGGCATGACGGTGTACGACTACTGCCACCTGGGCCATGCGCGGGTACTGGTGGCATTCGATGTGGTTACTCGCTATCTGCGCGCCAGCGGCTATGACGTGACCTATGTGCGCAATATCACTGACGTCGACGACAAGATCATTCGCCGCGCCGCTGAAAACGGCGAGACACCGATGGCGCTGACCGCGCGCTTTATCGACGCCATGCACGAAGACGAGCGGCGCCTGGGCGTGCTGCCTCCGGACCACGAGCCGCGCGCCACCGCGCATATCGACGCCATCGTGGCCATGATCGAAACACTGATTGACAAGGGCTATGCCTATCGCGCGGCCAATGGCGATGTGTATTACCGCGTCAGTCGCTTCGAGGGTTACGGCAAGCTGTCGGGCAAGAATCCCGACGAATTGCTGGCCGGCGCGCGCATCGAAGTCGGCGAGCAAAAGGAGGACCCGCGGGACTTCGCGCTGTGGAAAGCCGCGGAATCCGGCGAGCTGACCTGGCCGTCGCCCTGGAGCCAGGGCCGCCCCGGCTGGCATATTGAGTGTTCGGCCATGAGCAAGGGCTGCCTGGGCGAGACCTTCGATATTCACGGCGGCGGACCCGATTTGCGCTTCCCGCACCACGAAAACGAAATCGCCCAGAGCGAGGCCGCCAACGGCAAGCCGTTTGTGAACTACTGGATGCACGCTGGCGCAGTGCGCGTCGACGGTGAAAAGATGTCCAAGTCCCTGGGCAATTTTTTTACCATCCGGGAAATTCTTGATAACTACCACCCGGAAGTGGTGCGCTTTCTGTTGATTGCCAGCCACTACCGCAGCGCGATCAATTACAGCGAAGACAGTCTCAAGGACGCGCGCCAGAAGCTGGATCGCCTGTACCACGCGCTGAAGGATCACGCCGATGTGCCGGCGCTGACGGGCGCCGAGTTGCAGGCAAGCGCCGCCGGCGCGGCGTTTCGCGCGGCCATGGACGATGACTTCAATACCCCGGAAGCGCTGGCAGTGCTGTTTGATCTGGTGCGCCGGATACACAGTGCCGACGATGAGACGACGGCCGCACAGGGCGCCGCGACCTTGAAGGGCTTGGGCGCCGTGCTGGGCATTCTCCAGGGCGATCCCCGCGCCTACCTGCAGGCGGGCAGCGCCGAGGGGCCGGACGCCGAAGCTATAGAAGCCCAGATCGCCGCACGCCTGCAGGCACGAAAGGACAAAAACTTTGCGCTGGCCGACCAGATTCGCGACACCCTGCAGGCCCAGGGCATAGTGCTGGAAGACAGCCGCGAAGGCACCACCTGGCGACGGGAATAACCGGCTTCCCGTCCGCCAGCACCCCGAGCGTCAAGCGTCAGACATCAGGCGTCCAGCCTGCCCGTCAAGCACTCCGTTCAACGCCCACGCCCGGCCAGGCACCCCAAAAGCGTCAGACGTCAGACATCGAGCGTTCAAAACAACTCCACCCCGCACACCCGCTCTAAAAACGCCGCCACCCGCGCCCGTGCATTTTCCAGTTCAAACATCGTCACCTGCGGGTCGCCCTGGGCCTGGCGCAACATGCGTTCCAGCTCTGGGCGTATCCTGTCCGGTGATTTTTCCCACAAGGCCTGTAACAGGGCGACGCGAAAGCCGGGGTCGGTGCGCGGGGGCAGGGGATAGACGCCACTGTTGACGTCGTCGACACGGGCGCAGAACACGGTGTCGGGATCGGTGGCGGGGGTACTGACCACCCAGTCCTGGAGGCGGGTGATCAGCACCGGCATGGCGACCAGCAGAACCAGACCCAGCAGCAGCTTGGTGCTGCCAGTGATGGATACGCGGGACCTGGCCACGGTGTGCGCCGTCAGCCCAGGCTGGCTTCGGCGGATTCCACGCTCTGGAAGATCAGCGTGTTGATGGTCATGGGGCCGACACCGCCCGGCACCGGCGTGTACGCCGCCACCCGGTCAGTCAGCGGGCCCAGTTCGATATCGCCGACGCCGCCGGGGTGATAGCCGGCATCCACCACCACCGCGCCATCCTTGATCCACTCAGCCCGGATGAATTCCGGCTTGCCCACGGCGCCGACGATGATATCGGCCTGCTTGACCAGCGCCGGCAGATTGCGGGTGCGGGAATGACAGATGGTGACGGTGGCGTTGGCCTGCAGCAGCATCATGGCCATGGGCTTGCCCAGGATCGGGCTGCGGCCCACCACCACGGCGTGCTTGCCCTCGATGGCGATGCCGTAGTGTTCGAGTATGCGCATGATGCCCTTGGGGGTGGCGCACCCGTAGGCCGGCTCGCCCATGCTCATGCGCCCGAAGCCCAGACAGGTCACGCCGTCGACGTCCTTTTCCAGGGCGATGGCGTCAAAACAGGCGCGCTCGTCGATCTGCGCCGGCACCGGGTGCTGCAGCAGGATGCCGTGGACGTCGGGGTCGGCATTCAGCGCTTCGATTTTCGCCAGCAGTTCAGCGGTGGTGGTGGCCGCGGGCAGCTCCACGGCCAGGGACTCCATGCCCACCCGCCGGCAGGCATTGCCCTTCATTTTGACGTAGGTGGCGGAAGCCGGATCATCGCCCACCAGGATGGTGGCCAGTATCGGCGACTTGCCGCCGGTGCGCCGCTTGAGGGCCTCGACCCGTCCGCGCAGGGTCTCTTCCCACTGCTGTGCCAATGCCTTGCCGTCCAGAACCTGCGCGCCCATGCTCTTACCCCTGTATAAACCCGTTAGACCCGGCTTGAACACGCCAGCTGGTGCGTCCGGACCGTGGCCGCGTATTCTGTCACGTCAGGCGCCGGGCACAAAGCCCGGGCCGGGCTTTCGCATTGACGGGTCAAGGGGTGGCGAGTATGATGCGCGCCTCGTTACGGCCAGACCCAGCCGGGGTATAGCGCAGTCTGGTAGCGCGCCTGCTTTGGGAGCAGGATGTCGGGGGTTCAAATCCCTCTACCCCGACCAACCTGTCGCACAGCTTGGTCGGAAAACGCCGCAACGAACGCTCAAAACGCTCAAAATGGTGGCCGTAGCTCAGTTGGTAGAGCGCAGGATTGTGATTCCTGTGGTCGCGGGTTCGATCCCCGTCGGCCACCCCATTTCAAATCAATAAGTTAGGCTGTTTTCTTCTCATTGATTCGGCGCGAAATCGCTGCCATATTCCAAACTTTGGAATATGATTCATTCCACCGGGTCAAATTTGCGTGCTCTGCGGCGGTCGTAGGCCACGTTGCTCATGCGCTCAGATGAGTGGCCCATCGCGTCAACCACGTCCATATCCCCGCG
>JAVEVZ010000055.1:0-12542 GCA_034004805.1 Spongiibacteraceae bacterium
CATTTATTTCGCTGACCCCGCCGCCGCCCCGCGCTTTACTGCCACTCTCGCCGGGAACTGCCCGTGCAAGAGAGCGCGCATTATAGGGACCGCGTTGCGGGTGTCAACAAGTGCCGGCGATTTTCTCTAACTTTTTGTTGTGGCGTATATTTTCTGATCAAACACGCTCGAACAGGTGCCACTTTTTCTTGCCCAGACGGGCCAGAAAATAGCGACCGAACAGCGCCCGCTCCACTGCAAAGCAGGCCCCGGCGTCCAGATTACTGTCCGCCCCCACAGGCTGGCCATTAATATGGACAGCATCCCTGGCCAGCGCGTCCTTTACCTGCTTGCCCGACGCCGCGAGGCCGCCATCGCTAAGAATCTGGGTCAACGGCCTGGCGAGCTCTCCGGCATCCAGTGTCGAGCTGGGCAGCCCATCCTGGCGCAGCTGGCGGAGATCGGCCTCGTCGAGGGTGCGAATATCGCCGGAAAACAGCGCCTCACTGATCCGCTGCGCCGCCGCGAGGCCCTCTTCACCGTGTACCAGCTCCGTGACATGGCTGGCCAATACCTGTTGAGCCTGGGGCCGACCCGCAGCCACGGCGTCCTCGGCCTCGATACCCGCAATCGTCTCCGGGGCCAGAAAGGTGAAATACCTCAGGAATTTATAGACGTCGGCGTCCGACGTGCCGAGCCAGAACTGGTAGAACGCATAGGGGGATGTCCTGGCCCCGTCCAACCAGATAGTGCCCGACTCTGTCTTGCCGAACTTGGTGCCATCCGCTTTGGTTACCAGCGGCATGGTCATGCCATAGACCTGGGCGCGGCGCACGCGCCGGGTGTAATCAATGCCGCCCGTGATATTGCCCCACTGGTCCGAGCCACCCAGCTGCACCGTGCAACCGTGGCGCGCATTCAGCTCGGCGAAATCCAGGGACTGCAGGATCAGGTAGCTGAATTCGGTGAAGGAGATTCCACTCCCTTCGCGCTCAATACGCTGCCTGACCGCTTCCCGCTGGATCATGGTATTGACCGAGAAGTGCTTGCCAACATCCCGCAGGAAGGTCATCACACTCATCTCGCCGATCCAGTCGAGGTTGTTCACCACCAGTGCCGACGTGGCGCTGTCATCAAAGCGCACAAACCGCCTGACCTGCGCCTGGATTTTATCGACCCAGCCCGCCACCACGTCCCGGGTATTCAGCGCGCGCTCCTGGGCCTTGAAGCTGGGATCGCCGATCAAACCGGTCGCGCCGCCCATCAGCAGAATGGGCCGGTGCCCCGCGTCCTGAAACCGGCGCAGGGCCAGCAGCGGCACCAGGCTGCCGATATGCAGGCTGTCCGCAGTCGGATCAAACCCGCAATAAACCGTGCGGCTGGCGCTGGCAAGATGCTCGCGAAGCTCGTCGTCGGCCGTCAACTGCGCGACCAGCCCCCGCCGATGAAAATCGTCCAGCACATCTTTATTGACCTGCCTCATGGCATGCAAACTCCAGCTATCGACTTGCGGCAATCACGGATTGTCGAGGGGTGGGCGGTGCGCGGAAATAGCGCGGGGCTGGCCACAATACACCATTCACCAGCACCTGGAAACTGCGAAGAACGTCACATCCGCAACTATTAACCGGCCTGATTTTTGTTATACTTCATCAGCTTACGCCGAGTATTTACAAAGAACCTGGAACGCATCGCATGGCACAGTACGGCGCAACTCCAAAACAGCAGAACGGCTACCCACTGGCCCAGCACTTCCCCAGGTATCACCTGCTGCTTGCCACAGGCACCCTGCTGGTGGTCGCAATCAGCCTGCTGCTGTGGCCGGATCACACCGTCGAGGCGAAGCGCAACAGCGTAGAGCTGGCGATGGATCTGGAGCCTCTCTTTACCGCCACTTCGCCGCCGGCAGCGGTGGTAGAGACAGAAGCGCCGGCCACCCCCAGTCAATGGACCGATCTCAAGGTGCGCTCCGGTGACAGCCTGGCGAAACTGTTCAGCCGCGCCGGACTGACAGCGCAGGCCCTGTACGAGCTGACCAGCAGCCTGGACGATACCAAGCCGCTGACGCGCCTCTACCCCGGCCAGACCATACGCTTCAATGTCGCGGAGGGATCGCTGCAGGCGCTGCATATCATCGCCAGCCGCCTGGAAAGCGTGCTTTACCAGCGTGCCGACGAAGGCTTCACGGTTGAGCATATTGCCAAAAAGCCCGAGGTGCGCCAGCGCCACATCAACGGCGCGATCAATTCGTCGCTGTATATGGCAGCATCTGATTCCGGCCTGCCCGACAAGCTGGTCATGGAGCTGGCGAACATCTTTGGCGGCGTCATCGATTTTGTCTACGACGTGCGCCGGGGCGACCGTTTCTTTGTCATGTTCGAAGAGCATTTTGTGGACGGCGAGCAGGTCGGCGTAGGCCCGATACTCGCCGCCCACTTCAATAACCGCGGCCACTCCTACTCGGCGTTTCGCTACGTACATGAAAATGGCGATATCGACTACTACAGCGAAGATGGCGTCAGTATGCGCAAAGCTTTCCTGCGTGCGCCGCTGGATTTCTCACGGATAAGCTCGGGATTCAACCCCAATCGGCTACACCCCATATTCAAAACCAGCAGACCCCACCGCGGCATTGACTATGCAGCGCCCACCGGCACCCCGGTATTCGCCGCCGGCGATGGCCGTGTCGTCCAGTCAGGCTTTACCGCTGCCAATGGCAACTTTGTCGTCATCCAGCACGGGCAGGAGTACACCACCAAATACCTGCATCTGAACAAGCGTGCCGTCAAGAGCGGTGCCCGAGTCAAACAGCAGCAGGTGATAGGCTGGGTGGGCTCTACCGGCTATGCCACCGGGCCGCATCTGCACTACGAATTCCTGGTGAACGGCGTGCATCGCAATCCGCGCACCATTCTCGCCAAGCTGCCCAAGGCGAAAAGTATTGGCCCGCAGGAAATGGCACGTTTTGACCGCCAGATCGGCGGCCTCCAACTGCAACTCGCCACCTACACCCGTCAAACCCAGCTGGCGTCGGCGCAAACCAATAGCGACGGGTTCTGAGCGGCTTCTGAACGCACCAAACGCCTGCCGGCAACAGGGCCCTGTCCCAGCGAAGTGTGCAGGGCCGTGCGTGGCAGACGAGCAAGACGGGCACCAGCACTCCCGACAGCTCTTCAGAGGTCTCCTCAATGGCCGTACGCCCCGGTCTCTATCTGGGTCTGATGTCTGGCACCAGCCTCGACGGCATTGATGCCTGCCTCGTTCATATCGATGGCGATGAGGGCAGCAACGTGCAGTGGGTCGACGCCCACGCCCACGCCCTGTCCGAGCCCCTGCGCGCCGAGCTGCTGGCCCTGTGCAGCCCCGGCGACAACGAGATCGAACGCCTGGGCCGCGCCGACCGCTGGCTGGGCGAGGCGTTTGCGCTCGCCAGCTGCGAGCTGCTGGCGAAGACCAGGGTGCCGGCGTCAACCATCATCGCCCTGGGCTCCCACGGCCAGACCATCCGGCACAGCCCACCCGGCCCCAGGCCCACCCCCGCCTATACCCTGCAGATCGGCGACCCCAACACCATCGCCCAACTCACCGGGATCAAGACGGTTGCGGACTTTCGCCGGCGCGATATCGCTGAAGGGGGGCAGGGGGCGCCGCTGGTACCCGTATTCCACCAGTGCGTATTCGGTGCAGACCACGAGCGCCGGGTCATCGTCAATATCGGTGGCATGGCCAATATCACGCTGCTCAACGCAGGATGCGACACAACGGGTTTCGACACCGGCCCCGGCAACGTCCTGATGGACCACTGGGCCGCGACAAACCTGAAGAAGCCCTACGACCACAATGGCGCGTGGGCAGCCCGGGGCGTGGTGGCGGAGGCGCTGCTGGAGGCGCTGCTGGCCCACCCTTATTTCCGGCAGCCCGTCCCGAAAAGTACCGGGCGGGAAACCTTTAACCTCGACTGGCTGCATGCGCATCTCACGGGCTGGCCCCAGCTGTCCGCAGCGGATATTCAGGCGACGCTGCTTGAGTTCACCGCGCGCACCATTGCCGACGCCATCCGCGCCCATGCCCCCTCGGACTGCGCGGTTTATGTCTGCGGCGGCGGCGCACTCAACGGCGCGTTGATGAACCGCTTGTCCTCGCTGCTGACGCCATGCCGGGTCGCCACAACGGAGGTGTTAGGTATCGCGCCCAAATGGGTGGAAGCTGCCGCGTTCGCATGGCTGGCCGCACGCACCATGGCCGGCTTGCCCGGCAGTCTCCCGGGCGTTACCGGCGCCCGGCGTCCCGCCATTCTGGGTGGTATCTATCAAGCCTGAGACCCGGCCTCAGCGGTATCTTGCGGTATCATCGCCATACCACGTTCGCGCCATCCCATACACCCGACTCACGCGACACCTTCAATCCATGCTCCGCACAGCCCTACTGCTGATACTGTTGGTTGGCGCCAACGCTTACGCTGCCACGGAGCTGGTGGTGCGGGGCGCGCCTGAGGCGCTGGCGACCAATATCCGCGCGCATCTGGACCTGTCGGACATACGCCCCGGCAACTCCGTGGTGTCGATCCGACGACTCATCCGGGAAGATGTGCAGCGGGCGGGCCGGGCGCTGGGCTATTACCATATGCAGGTGGACTACAGCTGGCAGGGCGACACCCTTCAGCTCGCCGTACAGCCCGGCCCCCGACTGGTCTGGTCGGAGCCGGAGATTGCCACCGTCACCCAGGACAAGCCTGCGGAGGCGGTTCGGGCCGCAATCAGGCAGCATCCGTTCACCGCGGATACACCTTTCCTGCATGCCACCTACGACCAATACAAAAGCACGCTGCTGCGCACGGCCGAAGAGTCGGGCTTTCTCAACGCGGCATATACCACCAGCACCCTGTTGATCGACACCACGACCAACCAGGCCCGGGCGGTGCTGACGCTGCGCCTGGGTGAAGCCCACCACATCCGGCATATCGGCTTCTCAGGCAGCAGGATTTCGGAATCCGTGCTCCGGCAGATCACTGGCGTCTCCGAGGGAGCGTTGTTCACCTCGGCGGTGCGCAACGAGATGCAGCGCAATCTCGAAACCTTCGGCGCATTCAAGCGGGTGTCGGTCACGATCGCGCGCGATCAGGCCGCCAGCATCGACATCCACATCGAGTTGGAGGACAAACCGGGCCATGAATTCCAGGTGGGCCTCGGCTTCGGCACCGATACCGGGGTGAGAACCCGGTTCCGCTGGATATGGCCGGTGGTCAACGACGCGGCACACCGGATGTCCACGGAGCTCAAGATCAGCGAGCCCGAGCAAACACTCACTACCAGCTATTACATCCCCCTGGCTGACCCGCTCACCCAGAATCTGGAAATTTCCGCCACCTGGGAACGCCAGGATATCGAGGACACCGACAGCAACAGCGTACAACTGGGCGTCACGCTCAACGATGCCCTCACCGATGACTGGCTGGTCGGCTACAGCACCAAGCTGATCTACGAGGACTACCAGCAGGGCAATGAACCGCGGACGAGCCAGATCTATCTGCTGCCCGGCATCAGTCTGGACCATCTGGTACTGGCACAGGGCTTGGACCCCAGAACCGGCCACCGAACCTGGCTGTCCGCCGACTTCTCCAACGAAGAGCTCGGCGCCGATATCCAGTTCCTGCGACTCAATGCCGGCTACAAGCGCCTCCTGCCGGTGGCCGACAGGCACGACCTGATCGGGCGCCTGGAACTGGGGGTACTGCTCACCGACGATATCCAGCAGGTGCCGGCCTCACAGCGCTTCTTTACCGGTGGCGACCAGACTGTGCGCGGCTATGACTATCAGTCGATCGGCCCCAAGGACGCAGATGGCAGCCTGATCGGCGGCAAGTACCTGAACGTGGTGAGTCTGGAATACAACTACCGCCTGTTCACGCATTGGAAGGTCGCGCTCTTTACCGACGCCGGGCGCGCCTTCAACGACGGTTTCAACGAGTCCTGGCGCCGCAGTGTCGGCGTCGGCATACGCTGGCTGTCGCCCATCGGCCAGATACGGATCGATGTCGCCACACCGGTCGAAAGCGAAGAGAGCGGTTTCCGGCTGCATATTTTTATGGGGCCGGCACTGTGAAGCGATCGAGCGTCGTTCTTGCCGCCACCGCCGCCCTGCTCCTGGGCGCATACGGCGGGCTGTTGTGGCTGACCGGGGCGGACGGCACGCGCTTTTTGCTCGACAGGGCCACCGCCTGGACCCCCGGCCTGACCCTCGTCTACGACACGGGCTCACTGCGCAAAGGCCTGGTGGTGAAGCGCGTTGCCTGGCAGCAGGAGGGCCTTTCCGTCACGGCGTCCGATGTCCGTCTCAAGCCGTCCATCACCACCCTGCCCTTCGCCCTGCACCTCGACAACGTGGGCATGGCGTTGCTGGAAATCACCGTGTCGGGCGAGAGCGACGGCACGCCTGTCACCCTGCCAGCACTGCTCAACCCCGTGGCAGTCCATTTCAAGCGCCTTGGCATCGACCGACTGTCGATTGTCGACGGCGACACCCGGGTCGATATCGACCATATAAAAGTATCGGGCAAATGGCGAGGCTACAGCATCGCGCTGGACCAGCTGGAAGCCGTGGTCTACGACATCGCGCTGGCGACCCGCGGCCGCATTGCGCTCAGGAACAACTATCCGCTGCAGGTCGACGGCAGCTTTCATCATGCGCCGCTGCAGGCCTCCGGACGCGTCAGCGTCAGCGGTGACCTCGCCCGGCTGTCCGCGCGCATCGCGACACAAAAGCCCTACAGCCTGGAGGTTCAGGGCTGGCTGGCGCCCCTCGCCGACGACCTGCCCTTCGCGCTGGACGCGAGCCTGATGCAGGCCATTGATTGGGAGCTGGGCGACACCGCGCTCAGCCTCGCCCACGGTGACCTGTCGCTGGCGGGCCAGCTTGGCGCGGGGCGGGGCGCACTGGACCTGGCGGTCGACGACCCCCTGTCCGGGACCACGACACTCACCGGGACTGTGCGCTGGGATAACGACACCCTGCGACTGAGTGAGGTGCTGGTGGAGAATAAACACGCGCACCTCGACGCAAGCTGCGAGCTGCGGATGACGGGCAATGCCGCGGGCTGCACCGCGCAGATCGCGCGCCTGGATCTCGGATTCCTGTCCCCGCAACTGCACTCCGACCTGTCCGCCAGCCTGCACGCGCGGTGGACCCGCCCGGAACAGCTCCAGATATCGCTGACATCCCTGAGCGGCAGTTTCCGGGAGCAGCCCGTGAACGGCCACGCCGAACTCACCAGCGAGGACTTCGCTCAGTGGACCGTCGACGCGCTGAGGCTCGACGTCGCCGGCCAGACCCTGACCGCCGCCGGGCCGATCGGCAAGGACAGCGCGCTCAATGCCGCGCTCCATACGCCGGATATCGGGCAGCTTTACGCCCCCGCCCGGGGCCGGTTGGCGGTTTCCGCGGTCATCGATGGCCATATCGGGAACCCCGCGCTGGCGGTCCGTATCGAGGGGGGCGGCCTGCAGCTCGACGGCTGGCCGGGGGGCGGGCTGGGACTTGACGGCCATCTGACCCTGTCTAAGAGCGGACGTATCGACGCAAAACTCGCGGTGGATAACCTGGCCTGGGCGACGCTGCGCGACGACGTGCTTATCACCGTCAGCGGCACCCGGGAAAACGCGACCCTGCGCGTGGATGCCAGCGGCGATATGCCGGTGACCGCGCGCTGCTCGGTGTCGACCGAGCGCAGTCCGGCCATGGCACTGGTCTGCAGCACACTGCGCGGCGAGATCAGCCTCGCCGATCAGCAGCTCGCGTGGCGCATCGAGGACCATTTGCAATTGCACTTCGCGGCCGACGGCTCGCAAACCACCCTCGCCCCCCTGTGCCTGCGCGCGGACAGCGCCGCAATCTGCCTGACCCAACCCGCCGTGTTCGAGGGTACCGACCTGCAACAGACTGTCATTGCCGTCGACGGCATGCCGCTGGCCTGGGCCCAGGCCTACTGGCCGCCGGAGCTGCAGCTGCGCAACCAGCCACTGTTGTCGGGCCGGGCCACGCTGACCTCGGACACGCTGTCCGCCGAGCTGGCGCTGCAGCGCAGCGACTGGCTGATAACCCGGGACGACCTGTCGCAGCGCTACACACTGGACAGCGCGGCCCTGCAACTGACACTGGATAAATCCCGCGCCGCCGTGGCCGTCCAGGCGATAGCGAACGACAGCCAGCTCAACGCCGACCTTGCCCTGCTGGACCCCCGCGGCGCGCAGCGCCTGCAGGGCAAGGTGGTTATCCGGCATTTCGACCTGAGCTCAATGAGCTGGGCAACTCTGGATATCGACAGACTGGAGGGCCGCCTGGACGGTGACTTCAGTATTGCGGGCGACCGCCAGGCGCCGGAGCTGACCGGCTCTGTGGCGGTGCACGACGGCACCCTGCTGCTGCACGGCTTGCCGGTTACGCTCACGAACATACAGGCGCGGGCGGGGCTGGCGGGCAGTCACGGCGATTTCAGCGCCTCCTTCGCCGTGGATGAGGGCAGCGGGCGCCTCAACGGCGAGTTTTCCCTGCCGACACCACAGCAGCCCTGGTCTCTCGACGCGACACTGGCTGTCGATGCCCTGACCCTGAAACCGCTGGCGGACAGCGCACTGACAGGCAACGCGCAGCTCAAGTTTTCCGCCAGTCCCGAGGGCGGCAGGCTCAGCGGGGAAGCGCTGGTCACCAGGGCCCGCATCCATTTGCGCGAGTTGCCCGAGTCGGTCTACAGCGTCTCGCCCGACGCCGAAATTGTCGGCGCCGAGGACCAGTCCAGCTGGCCATTCACAGCGGACCTGCAGGTCGACCTTGGCGATGATTTTCACTTTGAGGGTTTCGGCGCCAACGTCGATCTGGCAGGCAGGCTCCGCTACTACACCAGCCCGCAGCGCAGTCACTACGGCTACGGCGAGGTCCGGATCAGCAAGGGCCGCTATCGGGCTTACGGCCAGCGCCTGGTGGTGACCCGCGGCAGCTTCCTGTTTGACGGCCCCATCAGCGACCCCGATGTGGTGATCGAGGCGATCCGGGAACGCCTGCCGCCCGATATTGTCGCCGGCCTGCGCATAAGCGGCTCGCTGCAGAACCCCCGCGCCGAACTGTTTTCCGAACCGACTATGCCGGAAACCGAAATCGCCCACTATGTGCTGACCGGCAAACCGCCGTCGCGCAGCATCGGCGGGGAGTTCAATCCGGGTTCAACCCTGTTGTCGCTGGGCCTGGCCGGCAGCAACAAGCCGGCGGCCGCGCTCGCGGAACGGTTCGGAATACGCGATCTGGAACTGTCGGCGGACACCACGGATCAGGGCGTGGAGGCGGAGCTCAGTGCCTACCTGACGCCCAAGCTGCAGGTGCGCTACGGCTATGCCATGGGCGACAGCAGCAATACCATCACCCTGCAATACCGTCTCGCCAAGAACCTGGTGGTGGAAGCCATCAGCGGCGCGGCGCAGGCACTGGATTTTCTCTACACCTTCGAAATCAATCGCCGCAAGCCCGACGATGCGGCCGTCCAGAAGAGCGACGAGCCTGGAAGCCCCCCCGGACAGCCCGACAGAGCGGAACAGAAAAACGCTTCAGATTGAGAACGACGAGCCGCAGCCGCAGGTCGTGGAGGCATTGGGGTTGGTGATAATAAACTTCGAGCCCTCCAGGCCCTCGGTGTAGTCCACCTCGGCACCGGCGAGATACTGATAGCTGAGGGAGTCCACAACCAGCGTGACGCCATCCTTCTCCACCACGGCGTCATCGTCGGCGGTCAATTCGTCGAAAGTGAAGCCATACTGAAATCCGGAACACCCGCCGCCGGTGACAAACACCCGCAGCTTGAGAGCGTCGTTGGCATCCTCTTCGATCAGCGCGCGAACCTTGGCGATCGCGCGATCGCTGAGCGAGAGTGCTTGCGGCGTATAGTGTTCGGCGGCAGACATACTCAATACCTGAAGTTCTATGACAGTTACGTGCTGTTTACGTGCTTTTGCGCACAATCACCCCTAAGCAGGCCCTGTTGCTACCGACACCGGCCAACCTCACCGGTTCCATCGCCCACAACAGGCGGCCGGGGATTATCGGAGAAACCAAGCAAAGAGGTCAACTATTGAGCCGGGAGTCCGTACCCCGGACAGGGCGACTATACAGCCATACGGCTAAGGCGCAGAGAGCCCTCCCGTTGCTTGCGCGGTGTCAGTCCGACTTGGCATCCTGGCGCAATGCGCTGACCTTGGCATCAGTGCGCGGCGGCTTGGCGGCGCCGGCGTAGACCAGGTTGCCGTTGAGCTGAGCGCCCTTGACCATCTCGATCAGCTGGTAGTGGACGTTGCCCTGCACCTCTGCCTTGGCCGCCAGCTCGACGTGCCGGCCCGCGTGCACATCGCCACTGATCTGACCGTTGATGACCACCACCGGCGCGCGGATATCCCCCTCGACACGCCCACCTTCCACCACCCGCACGGTGGCACTGTCCTCGTTCTGGGCCAGCACATTGCCCTTCACCACCCCCTGGATTTCCAGATCGCCGGAGAATTTGACATCGCCGACCACTTCGGTGTCCCTGGCGATCAGGGTGGTATGACCCGATTTATTGACTGCCATCGTTTGTCCTTTGCCCCACATAATCTCAGCCCTCCTGTATGACCCAGCCAAACTGTTTGTCCACCTTCACGTATTTCGGCTTGCTGGCGATTGCCTCCACTTCCACGCGCTGCGGCCGAAAGCCCGCGGGCAGCACCAACTCGCCTTCCAGGGTCTGGAAGTACTTGAAACGCATGGTGATATTTGCACCCTCAACCTGTTCCGACAGGGTGTGCAGGGCGATGCGCTGCTCGCCCTGCGGGCCATTGCCGACCACATCCACCGTGATATGGCCGCGCAATAACACATGTTTGCTGGCGAGTTGCTGCACAATCAGCTTGTAGGCGACCCGCCCCGGCGCCGCGCCCGGATACAGCTCGAAACTGCGGATACTCAGGCCCTGCTCGCGCTCGGTCGGCGCCATCAGGCCTTTATAGAAAGCGTTTTCCTGGGTGAGACCGGCGAGCTTCTTTTGCTGCTCCTTGAGCAACTGGCGCAGGGTCTCCACCGACTGGCGGTCGACCTCGGCGGCGACCTGTGCATTGACCAGCGCCCGCCGCAGCTCCTGCTCGCGCTCGGCGCCCGCTTCAAGGCTCTTGCGCTGCTGGCGGTAGTCAGCCGACATGTCCTGGTAACCGTCCGCCGCCGACCAGTAGCCCGCCATATAGCTGGCCACCACGGCCAGCAGCACCGCGGCGGCGCCCAGCAGGCGCAGCAGGCGCTGGCGCCTCCGGTCCACCGTGACGACTACCGACTCGACCTGGCGCGAACCTCTGACCGCCACCGGCCGACTCAGGGCAACAGGGCGATGCCGCCCAGGCCCAGCGTCTCGGGCAGATCGAACATGATATTGAGATTCTGCACCGCCTGGCCCGAAGCGCCCTTGACCAGGTTGTCGATCACCGACAGTACCACCACAGTGTCGCGTCCCTGGGGCCTGTGTACCGCCAGCCGGCACATATTGGCGCCCTTGACGCTGCGGGTCTGCGGGTGACTGCCGGGGGGCAGCACATCCACAAAAGGCTCGTTGGCATAGCGCTCTTCATACAGCGACTGGACCCTTTCCAGGCTTACGCCCGGATCCAACAGCGTCGTGTAGAGGGTGCTGTGAATGCCGCGGATTATGGGCAGGAGGTGCGGCACAAAGGTCACCGCCACCGGCGCCCCGGCGATATCCGCCAGGCCCTGCTCGATCTCGGGCAGGTGCCGGTGCCCCCCCGCGCCATAGGCCTTGCAGCTGTCCAGCACTTCGCTCAGCAGGTTGTCGATTTTGGCCTGGCGCCCGGCGCCACTGGCGCCGCTGGCGGCGTTGGCGATCACGTGACGGGTATCGACCAGCCCGGCCTCCAGCAGAGGCAGCAGGCCCAGCTGCACCGACGTCGGATAGCAGCCGGCGCAGGCCACCAGCTGCGCGCCGCGGATGCGCTCGCGGTGCACTTCGGGCAGGCCGTAGACGGCTTTCGCCAACAGCTCGGGACAGCCGTGGGTTTCGCCGTACCAGCGCGCCCAGACCCCCGGGTCGCGCAGCCGGAAATCCGCCGACAGGTCGATGACCCGCACGCCGGTCGCCAGCAGCTCGGGCATCATGGTCAACGCCACGTTGTGGGGAGTGGCAAAGAACACCACGTCGCAGCGCCCCAGCACCTCGACATCCGGCGCCGTAAAAGCCAGGTCCACATGGCCGCGCAGGTTGGGGTACAGCTCAGCGATCTTTACCCCCTGCTCAGCACGGGAGGTAATCACCTCCACCGATACTTCCGGATGCGACGCCAACAGGCGCAACAGTTCGACACCGGTATAGCCCGTGCCACCTACGATACCCACCTTGATCACATTTGCTCCCCGCGCCATGCTTTGCTTGGATTTTCAGGCCCGTGTGCCCGGCCCCTATGATAGGCCAATGCCCGGCTGCTTGGCAGGCGCACATCCGCCGCGACATTGCCGGCCGCCGCCAGCGAGACGCCGGTCACAGTGCGGAC
>JAVEVZ010000364.1:0-2728 GCA_034004805.1 Spongiibacteraceae bacterium
CGATCTCCCCCGCCACCTCGAAGACGCGCTCCTGATGCGCACCCGCGGCATCCACCCAGCCCTTGATAATCTGAATTCGCTGCAGCGGCAGTCCGGGCGTCGCGGCAACCCCGGGGTCCTGCTGCGCGCTGACCGCGAAACGCGGCACCTGGCCCGCCGCCATCGCGGGCAGGTCGGCGCCCATGGGCACGCCGCGGGCATAACCGGCCTCGGCGAAATTGTCCGCCTCGCACAGGCTGTCCGGCAGGTCGGCACCGGCAAACAGGCGCACGGTGATACGCGGGCCACTGGTGCCGTACACTTCGCGACGCTTCAGTGCGGCGAACAGCGAGGCGCGGGTATTTTCCTCCGCCCACAGCACCGCCAGGCCACCGGGGTTGTACTCGATATTGTCTGTCATGCCGGCCGGAATCGATTCGCCCGCCGGTACACCCGCGCCGCCGTGCCCGGGAAAATCCTTTTCCGCCACCAGCCCGGCAGTGCCCAGATGGGTATCCGTGCTGCCGATAAACCCCCACTTGAAGGGATTAACGCCCAGCGCGCGCTCCTGCGCCAGACCCACACTCATGACCTCCCGCAGAAACCCGTCTTCCGGGGTCGGCGCTTCCGCCAGCAGCGGCAGGGAGTTGCCGGAAAATTTGTCGTAGGGCAGCTGCTCAAAGGCACACAGCTCGTCGGCGGTGTTCATCGGTCCGTAGTAACACTCCGAGCTGCCCTTGTGCTGCATCACCTCCACCAGGCGCTCCAGACGCTGGCGCTGTTCGGCATCCGCCGCAGTGATGGGGCTGCCGTCATCCTGGGTCACCAGAAACATCTGGCCGTCACTGAGGTTTGAATTGTGCGGGATAACGATGACCTCGCAGCCGGGCAAGCCCGTCACGCAGGTCTCGTCCAGAGCGCGCCACAATTTCGGCGCCGTGTTCGCATCGAGGAAGCTGATCGGCAGGCGCGGCACCTCCGCGCTGCCGAAAATCACATTGCGGTGCAGGTTGGCAATATTCGCCGAAGCGCCGGTCCACTCGTAGCCGACAAAGCTGGTAAATGCACAGCCGCCCTCGCGATCGGCAAACGCGGCGGCATTCTGCATTTCCTGCCAGGGGCCAAGACCGGCCTCGCGGCAAAGCGCGCCATCCTCGCCACACATGCCCAGGCGATTGCCCTGGGATGCCTGGAAGTTGAAGAGGTAGAACGCGACGCGGGGAAAGCGCCGATAGACCCGGCACTGCCAGCTGCTGTAGCTCGCGGACTGCGGATCAGTGCACAGCACCACTTCGCCAAACAGTTCCGCATGGTCGGTGACCGCTGCGAAATCCAGCGGCCGGTCCAGCTGTACGGTGCGCAACGCCGCACCGTCCACTGCCCACGGCTGGATACCCAGGGGTTCGCCCCGCGCGAAGGCATAGGCCTCGGCCGGTGTGGTACGCGTGTCCTGGGTGCTCGCATCCAGCGAGTAGCGGGTATGTACATGCAAGTCACCAAAGAACGGTTGGCGCAGCGCGTCGAAGTGCTCGCACTCTGCCGCAGGACCCGGCGCTGCCTCAGCCGCCCGCAGCTGTGGACCGGACAGGAACCCCAGTAACGCCATCGTCACTGCCAGTGATGTACCACATCGCCTGCCCATACGAATCCCCCTGCTGCTTCGGCTTTTATGTTGGTCGGATTGGATGCGACCCGCTGCCGAGTCTATAGACAAGCGCGCCCTGCAAAAACGGCTGCGCGCAATTCCTGCGGTAATTTAATGCCGGAAAGTGCCGCGTGTGACACCTGGTGTACTATCGGGCCACTACCCAACGTCACCGGCGCGCAGACGCAGGACTTGATGATTCCCTCCCGCCCCCCAGGCCCGAAGCATTCCATCGCCACCCTGTTGCGACGCATCGTGCCGATCGGACCCCACGAGAGCGGCGCGGTATTCTGGTCCTTCGCCTATTTCTTCTGCCTGATGGGCGGCTACTACATACTGCGCCCTGTGCGCGACGAAATGGGGATCGTCGGCGGGGTCGAAAACCTGCAGTGGCTGTTTACCGGGACATTTCTCGGCATGCTGGTGGCCGTGCCGGCCTTCGCCTGGCTCGCAGCGCGGTTTCCCCGGCGCACATTCCTGTCCCTCGTCTACGGCTTTTTTATCGCCAACATCCTGATCTTTTATCTGCTGTTCCGGCTGCATATTGCCGATGCGCTGCTGGCGCGGGGATTTTTTATCTGGACCAGTGTGTTCAACCTGTTTGTGGTATCGGTGTTCTGGAGTTTTATGGCCGATATCTACACGGATCGTCAGGCCGAGCGCCTGTTTGGCCTGATCGCCGCGGGTGGCTCGCTGGGCGCAATCGTGGGGCCCATGATCGCTGCGCTGCTGGCGCCGCTGCTGGGCCCGGTAAACCTGCTGCCACTGTCCGCGGCGGTACTGGCGGTGGCATTGGTCGCCATCTATAAACTGCGCCGCTGGGATATGACAGACCAGCCACTGCACACCGGGGAAACTCCGCCAGCTGCCGCCACATCGGCCGATGACGAACAGGCAATCGGCGGGGGCGTTTTCAGCGGCGTGCGGCGGGTGCTGGCCAGCAGCTACCTGCTGGGTATCTGCCGGTTTATTCTGCTGTACACCACCCTCTCCTCCTTTCTGTATTTCCAACAGGCGCACAACATCCGCGACGCCTTCGACAGCTCGGCACAACGCACGGCGGTATTTGCGTGGATCGACTGTGTGGGGAAGGTGCTCACCATT
>JAVEVZ010000365.1:0-2713 GCA_034004805.1 Spongiibacteraceae bacterium
GGTTCTTTCCATGAGGTGGCGATATCGAGGGAAACGCCGGGGGTATTGCCCGCCGCTTTGCGTGCCCACGCCAGCAGGGTGTCCTTGCCGATTTTACCGCTGAGCAGTACCGCGTAGCGCTCGCCGTCTTCTGCACCGGCGGACAGTACATGTTCCTCTGCGCCAGCGGGGGCGATTTTTGACTGGTCCATAAAGCGGCGTTCATCGGCGCGCATGATCTCGCCGATGGGCCCGTCCATCAGGCCCGCCGAAGCGGCGGTGTCTTCGGTCCAGAACTCGGAGATGGTATCGAATCCGATGTCCGGGGCATCCAGTAAGTGGTTGCGCGAATAACCGGCGAAGGGAAAATACTTCATGCCCAGCGGTGCATGCTGAGTTTCGTAGTAGGTCTGGAACACTTCGCGGGTTGAGTCCTCGCGCCGCGCCAGTACGCATATTGATTTCATCATGGGATTTGCCCTTCGATTATTCTGATTAATCGTTTATTCGTCGATTCACAGCTATCTACGAAACTCACGCAGCGTCCTATCTCTTCGCAACGCTTCTTGTTTACAGCACTTCACTGTCATTGGTGTCATTGAGACCGGGCATATTTTTCCTGCGCCACTGGTCCAGCAATGAGCGGGCCGCCGTGTGGGGGTCGAGCTCGCGACGCTCAACGGCGGCCATAACGGCCGGGGCGGCGCTGCCGGTAATACTGCGCATGATCTCTTCACGCAGCAAGGTCAGCGTATGTTCGCGTTCGCGCTGGCCGGTGCGGCGCTCGAAATCACCGCTGGCGCGCAAGCGCTCGCCGTGCTGGTCAATCGCATCGACGATAGCTGCGATACCTTCGTCCTTGAGGGCCACGGCGGGCAGCAGGGGCGGCGACCAGTCGTCGTCCTTGTAACCCCGCGACTCGGCACGCAGGTGCAGCATCAGCTCAAGCTGCTTCTGGGTGGCTTCATACCCTTCGCGGTCGGCCTTATTGATAACGAAGATTTCGCCCGCCTCCATCAGGCCGGCCTTGACCGCCTGGACCTCATCGCCCAGGCCGGGCACGCCGACGATCACGGTAGTGTGGGCCAGCGCTACGATATCGATTTCGTCCTGCCCCACCCCCATCGTCTCGACGAAAATAACGTCGTAGCCCATGGCATCGAGAATCAGACAAGCGTCGTGAGTCGAGCGCGCCAGGCCGCCGACCTGGCCCCGGCTGCCGACCGAGCGGATAAACACATCCGGGTCCAGGGTGTGGCGCGACATGCGCACCCGGTCGCCCAGTATGGCGCCACCGGTAAAGGGGCTGGACGGGTCCACCGCAATCACGCCGACGCGCCGGCCGCGCTTGCGCTCCTCGGCAATCAGCGCGCTGACCAGGGTGGACTTGCCGGCGCCGGGTGGTCCGGTCACGCCGACGATATGTGCCCGGCCGGTGTCGGCAAAGACGCTGGCCAGCACATCGGCGCCGCGCGGGTCGTTGTCATCAAGCCAGCGGATGGCGCGCGCGCCGGCGAGTACGGTGCCCGCCAGTAATTCCTTGGCAACATCCATCAGGCTTCGGCTTCCAGCTTCCGGGCCCACCAGCTGTTGAGGTAGGCGACGATATCCCGGGTATCAGACCCCATGGTAAACGTGCGGTGCACCCCGGCCGCTTCCAGCAGCGGCCGGTCTTCTTCGGGGATCACCCCGCCCGCCAGCAGCAGCTTGTCGCCCGCCCCGGCTTCGCGCAGCAGCCGGGCCAGTTTGGGCAGGCTGCGGGTATGGCCTGCGGACAGGGTCGAGATGCCGACCACGTCGACATCTTCCTGTATCGCGGCGGCGGCAACCATTTCCGGCGTTTGCTTCAGGCCGGTAAAAATCACTTCCATGCCCGCTTCGCGCAGGGCGTGGGCGATGATGGTGACACCCACGGTGTGGGTGTCCATGCCGAGCTTGGCCAGCAGCACGCGCAGCGGCCGTTGATGCTGAGCTGCCATCAGATACCTCCCAGCTGACTGTCAGAACCGTATTCGCCAAACACATCGCGCATGGCGTAACAGATCTCGCCGTGGGTGGCGTAGAGCTTCACCGCCTTCAGGCACGGCGGTACCATATTGTCACCGTTGCGCGCCGCCTCGCGGATCTCCTCCAGCACCGCGTCCACCGCCGCCTGGTCACGCCGGGCACGCAGGTCCTGCACCTTGGCGACCTGCTCCGATTCCATATCGTCGTTGAGGCGGAAGATATCGATCTGGCGCTTTTCCTCGGCCAGGGTCAGGTGATTGACACCGACCCATTTGCGCCGCCCCTCTTCGATATCGCGGTTGCGCTCGTATTGCTCGCGACCCAGCGCGCGCTGGAAATAGCCGGTTTCTATGGCCTTGAGGGCGCCGCCCATCGCAAATATTTTTTCCATTTCCTCGAAGGCCGCAGTCTCGATCTGCTTGGTCAGGGTCTCCACATAGTAGGAGCCAGCCAGCGGGTCGATAGTTTCGGCCACACCGGTTTCGTGGGCCACAATATGCTGCAGTGCGGCGCCGACGCGGATCGCCTCCTCCGCCGGCAGCGAATGCGCTTCGTCGTGCAACGGCGTGGTCATGTTCTCGCCGGCGCCGCCCAGCGCGCAGGCGGTGGCCATGATGGCCAGCCTACCGATATTGTTCAGCGGTTGCTGCAGCGTCAGCGCCGTGGTGGTCGGCGAGGTCATCATGCGGATCTTCATGGCTTCGGGTCTGGTTGCGCCATAGCGCTC
>JAVEVZ010000366.1:0-2706 GCA_034004805.1 Spongiibacteraceae bacterium
CCCGCGGAGGAGCCCCTATGACAACAAAACCTTTCCAGATACTGCGCCTGAGCTCGCTGCTGGGCCTGGCCTGGCTGCTGGCCGCCTGTGCCAGCGACCCGGTCACCGTCGACTACGACCAGAGCATCGATTTCAAGGCCATTCACAGTTACCAGTGGTACAGCGAACGCAGCGGCGTGGGCGAGAATTTCGACCCGCTGATTGCCGACCGCGTACAGAGCGCCATCAAGCAGCAACTGGGCCAGCGCCAGTGGGTCGAGCGGCCCGAGGGCAGTGGCGCCGACGTCAAGGTGCGCTACTTCGTCGCCAACAGCGCCGAGACCAAATCCTCCAACAGCAACGCCAGCGTCGGCCTCGGCAGCTTCGGCGGCAGTTCGGCCTTCGGCGTCTCGCTGGGCTTTCCGCTGGGGGGCGACCGGATCGTGCGCCAGGCGCAGATCATCATCGACCTGATGGGCGTGGAGACCAGCAAGCTGATGTGGCGCGGCGCGACCGTGGTCAAGCTGGACAACGACCCCATCAAGGTCACCGGCCAGATCGAAGCCGCGGTCGCCGACATCCTCAGCCGCTTCCCGCCCCAGCCATAAACGGGCGACCCCTGCACAAGGGCGGCCAAAAGCCGCCCTCTGCCGTTACCCCTCCCGTTTAGCGTCTCCCGTTTAGCGTCTCCCGTTTAGCGTCTCCCGTTTAGCGTTTAGCGTTTAGCGTCCAGCGTCCAGCGTCCAGCGTCCAGCGTCCAGCGTCCAGCGTCAGACGTCAGACGTCAGACGTCAGACGTCAGACGTCAGACACCCCATGATACGCCGCCGACAGCTCGTGCACGGCCTCGATAAACGCACCGGCGTGGGCCGGATCGACTTCGGGCGTAATGCCGTGACCCAGGTTGAAGATATGCCCGGAACCACGGCCGTAGGACGCCAGGATCGCACCCACTTCCCGGCGGATCGTCGCGGGGCTAGCGTAAAGCACCGCGGGATCGAGATTGCCCTGCAGCGCCACTTTGGCGCCCACGCGACGGCGCGCCTCGCCGATATCCTGGGTCCAGTCCAGCCCCAGCGCATCCGCGCCGGTCGCCGCCATGCTTTCCAGCCACAGGCCGCCGTTCTTGGTGAACAGGATCACCGGCACCGGACGCCCCTCGTGCTCGCGAATCAGGCCGTCGACAATCTTCTGCATATACTGCAGCGAGAACTGCTGGTAGGCCGCCGCCGACAGCGCGCCGCCCCAGGTATCGAAGATCTGCACCGCCTGGGCGCCGGCGCGGATTTGGCTGTTGAGGTAGCTGGTCACCGACCGGGCGAGCTTGTCCAGCAGGCGGTGCATCACTTCGGGCTGGTCGTAGAGCAGGCCCTTGGCGTGGCGGAAATCGCGGCTGGAGCCACCCTCGACCATATACGTGGCCAGGGTCCAGGGGCTGCCGGAAAAACCGATCAGCGGCACCCGGCCATTGAGTTCACGGCGGATGGTGCGCACCGCGTCCATCACGTAGCCCAGATCCTGCTCGGGGTCGGGAACCGGCAGCGCGTCAACCGCCGCCGCGTCGCGCACCAGCTTGCGAAAGCGCGGGCCCTCGCCGGTCTCGAAATGCAGGCCCAGGCCCATGGCATCGGGAATGGTCAGGATGTCGGAAAACAGGATCGCGGCGTCCAGCGGAAAGCGCTCCAGCGGCTGCAGGGTGACCTCGCAGGCCCGCTCAGGGTTGGTGCACAGCGCCATGAAATCGCCGGCGGCAGCCCTTGTAGCGCGGTACTCGGGCAGGTAGCGACCAGCCTGGCGCATCATCCACACCGGGGTCACATCCACCGGCTGGCGCGCGAGTGCGCGCAGGAAACGATCGTTCTTGAGGGGCGGATTCGACATGGATCTGGAGCCTCGATGGTAATGCTGGCCGTGCGGTGCACCGCGCCAGAAAAGACAGGGAGCGCCAAATCGATGCCATGCGCAGCGTTTGGCGCCACCCATCGCGCGTTTGGTGGTGGGTATCAGACGCCCAGGTAGTCCAGTATGCCCTCGGCGGCCTGGCGTCCTTCCCAGACCGCAGTTACCACCAGGTCCGAGCCGCGCACCATATCGCCGCCGGCAAAGACCTTGGGGTTACTGGTCTGGAACTTGTACGTCTGCTCTTCCGGGGCAATCACGCCGCCCCAGTCGTTGAGTTCTACCGCCGCATCCGCAAGCCACGCGGGCGGGCTGGGGCGAAAACCAAAGGCAACCAGCACCGTGTCGGCGGGCAGTATCTCTTCGCTGCCGGGCACGACTTCCGGGCGCCGCCGGCCGTTTTCATCCGGCTCGCCCAGTCGCGTGGTCACCAGCTTGACGCCCTCCACCCGCTGGTTGCCGACAATGGCCACCGGCTGGCGGTTGAAAAGGAACTTGACACCCTCTTCCCGGGCATTGGTCACTTCGCGGCGCGAGCCGGGCATATTGTCCTGATCGCGGCGATAAGCGCAAGTCACCCGCTCCGCGCGCTGGCGTATCGAGGTGCGGTTGCAGTCCATGGCGGTGTCGCCACCACCCAGTACCACCACGCGCTTGCCCTCGACGCTGATAAAGTCCTCGGGGTTCTTTTCCCAGCCCCTCTTGCGGTTGACGCTGGCCACCAGGAACGGCAGCGCGTCGTGGACACCGGGCAGGTCCTCGCCGGGAAACCCGCCTTTCATGGCAGTGTAGGTACCCATGCCCATAAATACGGCGTCGTAGTCAGCC
>JAVEVZ010000367.1:0-2699 GCA_034004805.1 Spongiibacteraceae bacterium
AGGGACTTCCCTGCCGCACTGTCCTCATAACAACGATAATCGTGAGGACCGGCCATGGCTCAACAGCTCTCAACCCGGTACTGGCCGCAACAGGAACGCCAGCTCCGCTGGGCAGAAGCTATCGGCACCACCTACTTCCCCCTCAGCCTGGAGTTCGCCCCCGGAGCGACCTTCCAGGGCAGCTTGCACGTCTGGGACACCCCGAGCACGCCGCTCACCCTCTCCCGCCTGCGCTCCAGCCAGCTCGCCTACTCGCGCAGCAAGGCCCAGGTCAGCCAGGACCCCGAGGCCTGCTACCTGGTCACAGTGCCGCGGCAGACCGAGGTGCAGTTCGAGCAGGACGGCCGCGAACTGCGCTGCCAGCCGGGCGGCTTCATCGTCGAGCGCGGCGATGCGCCCTACCGCTTCCACTACGCCGCCGACAACGACCTCTGGGTGTTCAAGCTGCCCGAGCGCGCCCTGCTCGGCCAGCTGCGCGGCGCGGAACGCTACACCCGCTTCTGCTTCGACGCCCGCCGCGGCCTGGGGCGGATCTTCGTCGAACAGCTCGGCCTGTGCGCGGCGCGCTTCGACGAGTGCGACGCGAGCGCCCGCCACCTGCTGCTGGAACAGGCGCTGGCCACCCTGCTGATGGCCCTGCGCCAGGACGAGCGGGTGCTCAACAGCGAGACCTCGACGCTGGCTGCCGTGCACCTGCAGCGCGTCGAGCAGTACATCGAGCGCCACCTGGCCAACCCAGAGCTGAACCCGGCGCAGATCGCCGAGGCCTGCGGCCTGTCGCTGCGCTACCTGCACAAGCTGTTCGCCGCCACCCCCTATACCCTCGGCGAATGGATCCGCCTGCAGCGCCTGGAGGCGGTACACCGCCAGCTGCGCGACCCGCACTGCCACCTGTCGATCGGTGAACTGGCGTTCCGCTGGGGCTTCAACGACCAGGCCCAGTTCACCCGCGCCTTCCGCCAGCAGTACGGCTGTACTGCGCGGGAGGTGCGTGGGGGGTTGCAGAGGCGGGGGGAGTGAGGGCGAGGTCGACTGGAAACTGTGGCCAGGGAGGGCGCGGTTCCTGTCTGAAACCACTTCTTGCCCGTGCAAGCGGTTTAATGCTGGTGGGCAACCGGCTGCCTTTGGCTTGGACTTGCGTCTGGTTTAGCCAATTTCCTCCGCAGTGATGACCCTTGGGGAACGACCACAAGCGTACATTGGACGGTTTGGCATCAAATCTGTAACGTCAGCGCGGCTTGTATGTCAGAAGGTGATTAATTCTTCTGACTAAAAATGGCAAATATGGATTTTTGACCACCTGCTTGAAGCTGCGGAGAAAATTAATGGATGACTGTTTTAAGGGGTTTCTTGATGACTCCTTCGACCCCACCTTTAACTCAATAAATCTGCCGTGGCTACCTTGGGTGGGCAGTCGCTACTATGAGTCCGACACAAAAACGATAATTCTTGGGGAAAGCGTTTATGTTTATGGCGCAGGCGACGAAACCACTCGCCAAAGAATCCTACACAGGGAGAGTCTCCGGCAGCGCCAGATGACTCATGGAATTTTGGGGAAGATTAAATCCCGCTACCTTCGCAACTTTGAGCGCGCCGTATTTCTAAAAACACGACCGTCTGGACTGGAGCGGGCGCACCTCTGGTCCCATGTAATTTTTCACAATCTCGTTTTGGAGCTTCTACCATCGAGGAAGAACCGTCCGACGATGCGCGACTACACAGCAGGCTGGGAGGCGTTCCTTGAGCTTGCAGAAGTGGTTCAGCCACAACGGTGTATTGTGTATGGGCTTGAATCACCGAAGATCGAAGCCCTACAGGAATTACTCGCATCGCGCAAAATGGCCATTCAAAAAAAAAGGCTTCCTGCCGTTGGCAGAAGCCGCCCTGTGAAACTATCTATCCAGATTAATGGTCGCCCTCTTGACCTTCTATTCATACGCCACCCAAGCGCCTTCTTCCCATGGAAAAAATGGGGTGCGTTTATACGGGAGGCAGGATTTAATCCGCTCGCGGTAGAAACTCACGAAATAGTAGAGCGCGCTACAACTGAGCCTTTACCTGAGCCATTTACCGGGTAGCGGCCGGGTGTCCGGCGACTTGCTGTCCCTGTCGCCGCCTGCCCGGAATTGGCACTCGGACTACCCCCCAAGCCTCTTGACGAAGTGGTGGCACCCGATCTGGTAGTGATGGCGCATGTACAGCCGATGCGCCGCCGCCCGCTCCTTGCCGACGCCGGAGTCCAGGTGCACGGCGCTGCAGCCCAGGCGGGCGGCCTCGGCTTCGGCCCACTCCATCAGGCGGTCGCCGAAACCCCGCCCGCGCCACTCGGGCAGGGTGGCGATGTCGACGATGTACAGCGACTGGCCCAGCCACAGCGAGTGCTGGATGCGGTAACCGAGCACGGCGGCGGCCGTGGGCGAGTCGGCGGCGAAGATGCCGACCAGCTGGTAACCGTTGGGCCGCAGCTGCTGGTCGATCACCCGCACCATCTCTTCCGCCGCGTAGTGCGGCCAGAGTTCGCGCAAGGCGTCGACCGCGCTGGCGGTGTTGTCTGCCGTGATCGGTACGACCGGGATGTTCAAGGGGACCTCCTTTTCGGGTTGCGTTCCGTGGTTCAGGCAGGCCTGCCGCTCTGCTGCGTCGGCTGACGCGAAAAGGCCGGCTTACGCCGGCCCGGGCGCCAGATCCGTAGGGGCGAA
>JAVEVZ010000368.1:0-2699 GCA_034004805.1 Spongiibacteraceae bacterium
GGGTGACCAGGCGCGGCGCCTTGGCGCCCGGCACCAGCACCGCGCCGATCACCAGATCGGCGGTTTTGAGCTGCTGTTCGATGGTGTCCGTGGTGGAATACAACGTCGTGATATGGCTGTTGAACAGCTCGTCGATCTGCTTGAGCCGCTCCAGGGAGCGGTCCAGGACGGTCACCCGCGCCCCCAGGCCCTGGGCCATGCGGGCCGCGTTCAGGCCCACCACGCCGGCGCCAATCACCAGCACGTTGGCCGGCTCGACCCCCGGCACCCCGGCCAGCAGCACGCCACTGCCACCCTGGGCTTTTTCCAGGTAATGGGCGCCGATCTGTATCGACATGCGCCCCGCCACCTCGCTCATGGGCGCCAGCAGCGGCAGGCCGCCGCGCCGGTCGGTAATGGTTTCATAGGCGATGGCGGTCACACCCGAGGCCACCAGGCGGCGCGTCTGCTCCGCGTCCGGCGCCAGGTGCAGGTAGGCGAACAACAGCTGGTCTTTGCGCAGCAGCGCGAACTCACCGGGCTGCAGTTCCTTGACCTTGACGATCAGCTCGGCGCGGCCAAATATCCCGGCGGCATCCGCCACCAGTTCGGCGCCGGCATTGCGGTACTGCTCGTCGTCGAGGCCGCTGGCCTCGCCGGCGCCCTGCTGCACCAGTACCTTGTGGCCCTGTGCGCACAGCTCGCGCACCCCTGCCGGGGTGATTCCGACGCGGTATTCGTGATTTTTGATCTCGGTGGGAACGCCGATCAACATACTGCAATCCTCGCAACAAGCCGCTAACCGGCGGCCAGTTTAACAGCCCGTCACGGATGTCGGTCCACGCCTGGCACAATTCGCGCCCCGGCGCGTGCCGCTGCCGTCAGGCGTCAGCCCATTGCCGCAGCAGGTTGTGGTACACCGTGGTCAGCCGCAACAAATCGGGGTCATCGGCGCTGACCCGCGCGGTCAGCGACTGAATCGACAGATCCAGGTCGTACAGCAGGCCGCGCTGGGCGTCGCTGCGCACCATGCTCTGCACCCAGAAGAACGCACTGGTGCGCGCCCCGCGCGTCACCGGCGTCACCTGGTGCAGACTCGACGAGGGATACAACACCATATCGCCGGCGGCCAGCTTGACCTCCTGCACGCCGAATGGCGTCTCGACGCACAGCTCGCCACCGTCGTAGCTGCCGGGCTCGGTGAGAAACAGCGTCGCGGAGATATCGCTGCGCACCGGCTCGCGGTTGTGCGGCGGGTACATCACCGCGCTGTCCACATGCGCGCCGTAATGGCCGCCGCCGGCGTAGCGGTTAAAGCGCGGCGGGAAAATGCGCAGCGGCAGGGCCGCAGCAATAAACTGAGGATGGTGGCCCAGCAGGCTGAGAATCCGGTTGGCCAGCTCCAGCGCCACCGGGCAGCTGTCGGCGGGCTGCTGATTCTGTTTGACACTCGCCGACAGACTGCCCGCGCTGGCGCGGCCGTCCTGCCAGTCAGCCTTTTCCAGCGCCGCACGGAACGACTGCAGCTGCGGCGCGTCCAGCAATTTTTCAATCACCACCAGCATGGTTGATACCTTTTCGACGAGCTCGGCAAATGCCCTGCCCGGTGAATGTAAACACGCCCCACCGGATAAAAAAACTGCGCCGCAGCAGGGGCCGAGGCGCAGACAGGCGCCGCCCCTCCCTGGGCAGCAGAGCGGACACTCTGCTCAGAAGCTGTAGGACACCGTCAGCTGCGCGCTGCGCGCGTCACCGATATAGGTGAACGAGCCGCTGCGATAGGCGGTGAAGTAGTAGTCCTTGTCGGTGACGTTGTTGACGTTCAGGCGCAGGCTGAGATCGTCGTTCACCTGGTAGCTGGCGAACAGGTCATACACCGTGTAGCTGGGCACACCCAGGTTCTCGTTGGCCGCCGAGTCCGGCTGGCCGGTGTAGACGTCGCTAGAGTAGGTGGCGGCCGCGCCCATCGCAAACGCATCGGTCAACTGGTAACGCAGCTGCAGGTAGGCACTCTTGTCGGCGAAGTTGGCCAGGGTCTTGCCGATATTGGCCGGGTCATAGGAGTCGCGGACTTTGGCGTTCATCAGCGCCGCGCCGAACACCACGCTGAGGTCGTCGGTGATATTGCCGGCTGCGGAAATCTCTACGCCCTCGACCCGGTTTTCACCGCTGTTCAGGAAGCCGTTGGTGTCGTAGTCAAAGCCGGACTGGCTCTCCATCACCTTGTCCTTGGTGATCTGGAACACCGCCGCGGTCAGCAACAGTTTGTTGTTGAACAGATCCCACTTGGTGCCCAGCTCGATGTTCTCCAGCTCCTCGGGCTTGCTGTCCTTGACGATGCCGACGCTGCCGCACAGACCACCATAGCCGCAGTTGGCACCCACGTCGGACTCGCCGCCGTTGATATTGGTGGCGGTGCTGTAATTCAAGTAGACATTGCCCTGCTCGTTGAGGGTGTATACCAGGCCCACATTGCCATTCCACAGGGTGTCGGAATACTCCCAAGTGGTGAAAGTGGGCGCGCCCCGGTCGGCAGTGATGTTGGAATAATCGAAACGGTCGGCGCGCAGACCCAGGTGCAGGGTCCAGCTGTCGCTCAGGTCGATGGTATCCATCACGCTGACCGAGAAGGTGTCGACGTCGTAGTCATTCTTCTTGCCGGCCTTGGCGATGCTCCGGTTCAGCAGCTGGTTTATGCCGCCGACCCAGGCGCCGCTGGC
>JAVEVZ010000056.1:0-12244 GCA_034004805.1 Spongiibacteraceae bacterium
TCGGGCTCGTAGCTTTTCAGCCAGGCTTCCAGCTGCCGCAGTTGTTCGGGGTTGTTGTGCACATCGCTGTGCGGCACCTGATGCGCGCGCCAGCTGCCTTCGATCTGGTGTTCGCCCACCCGCTGCGGGCCGGTCCAGCCCTTGGGGGTGCGCAGTACGATCATGGGCCAGCGCGCCCGGGTCGCCTCGCCGCTGCTGCGGGCCCGGGCCTGGATGGCGCGGATCTCCTCGAGGCACTGGTCCATCGCCGCGGCCATCGCCTGGTGCATAAGCGCCGGGTCATCGCCCTCGACAAACACCGGCTTCCAGCCGTAGCCGACAAACAGGCTGTGCAGTTCGTCGTGGCTGATGCGGGCCAGCAGCGTGGGATTGTTGATCTTGTAGCCGTTGAGATGAAGGATCGGCAGCACCGCGCCGTCGCGTATCGGATGCAGGAATTTGTTGGCGTGCCACGCGGTGGCCAGGGGCCCGGTTTCCGCTTCACCATCGCCCACGGCGGTGACCGCGACCAGGTCGGGGTTGTCGAACACCGCGCCGAAGGCGTGGGACAGGCTGTAGCCCAGCTCGCCGCCCTCGTGTATCGAGCCCGGGAGCTCGGGGGTGCAGTGACTGCCGATGCCGCCGGGGAAGGAAAACTGTTTGAACAGGCTGAGCATGCCCTCCGCGTCTTCGCCGATCTGCTGGTAGACCTCCGAGTAACTGCCCTCCAGGTAGACTGGAGCAATCACGCCCGGCGCGCCGTGGCCGGGCCCGGCGATAAAAATGGCGTTGAGATCGTCGCGCTGGATCAGGCGGTTGGTGTGCACATACATGAACGACAGGCCGGGGCTGGCGCCCCAGTGGCCCAGCAGGCGCTGCTTGATGTGCGCGGGCTGCAGCGGTTCGCGCAGCAGGGGGTTGTCGCGCAGGTAGATCATGCCCGCCGCGATATAGTTGCAAGCGCGCCAGTAGGCGTGCAAAGCGTTCAGTTCAGGCTGGGACAAGGGAGTGTTGGCGGGCATGATCCGTCTCCATGACTGGCGTTGATGGTGGCGCAATGGTCGGAACAGTGGCCTGGCCGGACCAGCGCAGGCCGACGCATGGGCTAGGGTAGCGCAGTTCCGGCGTTGGCGTCCCGGCTCCTGGGGTTTAAGGCGAGGTGAGTGACGCGCGGTCAGGCAGGGCGGCGCGGCAGCCCGGCCAGGTTGACGGTCAGGCGCTCCAGCAGCACCCAGGGGTCGTCGCCGGCCATGCCCTTGACTGCGCGGTCGACGTCATTGGCCTGTTGCAGCAGCCTGCCCAGGCGCCGGGGGCGGTGGCGCTGCAGAGCGGTTTTTACCAGTGCTTTGCGCGAGTCCCAGACCCTGGCGTTGTCGAGTACGCGCTCGATGCCGCTGCCGGCGGCGATATCGGTGGCGCACAGATAGAGGGTGCGCAGTTCCCGGGCCAGCGCCCACAGCACGGCGAGGGGGTCGACGCCTTCGCCGGCCAGGCCGCGCAGTGCGCGCAGGGCTGCGCTGCCCTGTCCCAGCAGGCAGTGGTCCACGTAGCCGAACACATCGAAGCGCGCGCTGTCCGCCACGGCCTGGCTGACGGTGCTGGCGTCGATAAACGCGCCATCGGCGACCAGCTTGAGCTTTTCGATCTCCTGGGCCGCGGCCAGCAGGTTGCCCTGCACCCGGTCCCCCAGCAGGGCGATGGCGTCGTCGCTGGCCTTGAGCCCCGCGGCGGCGAAACGCTGCTCCAGCCAGCGCGGCAGCTCCCGCGCGCCCACGGGCCAGACCTGGACGGTGACGCCGGCGCTGTCCAGGGCCTTGAACCATTTGCTGTTGGTGGCGGCCTTGTCGATCTTGCCGCTGGTGATCAGCAGCAGGTTGTCGGCGCTGGCCGACTCGGCGTATTCGCGCAGGGCCTTGGCGCCGGCGTCGCCGGGCTTGCCGGTGGGCAGGCGCAGCTCCAGCAGCTTGCGATCGCCAAACAGCGACAGCGACTGGTTTTCAGCGAGCAGCAGATTCCAGTCGAACTGCTTGTCGACATGAAAAATCTGTCGCTCATTGAAGCCCGCGGCCCGGCACTGCTGGCGAATCTGGTCGCAGCATTCCTGCACCAGCAGGGTCTCGTCGCCGGCAATCAGGTAGATGGGCGCGAGCGCCGTTTTGAGGTGCTGGCCCAGCTTGTCGGGATACAGGCGCATCAGAGGGTCGCTGCGGGAGCCGGCAGTTTGCGCAGGCGGCGCGCGATCTGCGCGGCGAGGCCATCGCGCATGTTCTGGCGCAGCAGGGATTCCTCTTCGGCCTTGCCGGTGACGTTGTCGGGGTCGTAGGCCATCACCCGCTGCTCCTGCAGGTCCTGCGCAGCCAGCGCGAGTGCGCCGCTGCTATCGCGCACTTCGAAGCGCGCGGTTTCCGTGAGCAGGTATTCCGCGGCGCGGGCCTGGGAATCCAGCGCCAGAGTGCGGCGCATGCTGCCGGATTCCAGCAGGATCACGCTGTAGCTGGCCTTGCCCGGGCTGGTGACCACCTCGATGTTGTTGCCGCGCAGCAGTGCGCGCAGTTTCTGCGCCAGGTCGCCGTTGCTGTCATGGCCGCCCACATACAGGCTGTCGACGCCCTCCGGCAGGGCTACAGCGCCGCGCAACTGAAAGCCGCAGCCGCTCACCAGCAGCGTCACGAGCAGTAAACCGATTGCGGAAAAACGCATCCTGTAGTCCTCGGAATAATTCTCGGGACAGTCCCTGGTCAGGACCGTCCCCGAAACACTGGCCTGGCGCGCTCAGGCCACCGCGATGGTGACCAGCTTGCCGGGCACCACCTTGGTCATTTTGATGGTTTTGCCATCGATAAACTTCTGCACATTGGCGTGACCCAGCGCCAGCGCGACGATGGCGTCGTGGTCGGCGTTGGCCGCCACTTCGATCTGGGCGCGCACCTTGCCGTTGATCTGCACCGCCAGCTGGATACTGTCGCGCACCAGCGCCGCGCTATCCAGTGCCGGCCAGCGGGCATCGATCACCGCATCGCGGTGGCCCAGCGTGTGCCACAGGGCGTGGGTGATATGGGGCACGATGGGCGCCAGCAGCAGAATCGCGGTTTCCAGCGCCTCGCGCTCCACCGCGCGGGCCTGGGGTCGCGCGGTGTCCTGCTTGCCCAGTTCGTTGCTGAGCTCCATCACCGCGGCGATGGCGGTGTTGAAAGTCAGGCGGCGGCCGTAGTCATCGCTGACCTTCTGGATGGTCTCGTGGGTCTTGCGGCGCAGGGCTTTCTCGCTGTCGTTGAGAGCGGCGGGGTCCAGTGCCGGGGCGTCGCCGCTGGCGACGTGCTGGTGCACCGCCTTCCACAGCCGGCGCAGAAAGCGGTTGGCGCCCTCCACACCCTGGTCGTTCCACTCCAGCGACTGCTCGGGGGGCGCGGCGAACATCATGAACAGGCGCACCGTGTCGGCGCCGTACTGGTCGACGATGGTCTGCGGGTCGATGCCGTTGTTCTTGGACTTGGACATCTTGGTCATGCCGCCCGGCACCACCGGCCGGCCGTCGCTTTTCAGGGTGGCGCTGAGCACGCGCCCCTTGTCGTCGCGGGTGATATCCACATCCAGCGGCGCGTACCAGCGCTTGCCGCCGTTTTCCTCGTCGCGGTAGTAGGTTTCCGCCAGCACCATGCCCTGGCACAGCAGGTGCTTGAAGGGCTCGGGGATGGCGGCGTCGATCAGGCCTTCGTCGCGCATCAGCTTGTGGAAGAAGCGCGCGTATAGCAGGTGCAGGATGGCGTGCTCGATGCCGCCGATGTACTGGTCCACCGGCAGCCAGTAATTGGCGCGCTCGCGGTCCAGCATGCCGTCCTCGAAATCGGGGCAGGTAAAGCGCGCGTAATACCAGCTCGACTCCATAAAGGTGTCGAAGGTGTCGGTTTCGTGCTCCACCGGCTGGCCGTCGAGGGTGGCTTTGCGCCATTCGGGATCGGCCTTGAGGGGGCTGGCTACGCCGTCCATGACCACGTCCTCCGGCAGCAGCACCGGCAGGCGCTCGGCGGGCACCGGGATCTCGCCGCCCCCGGGCAGGGAGAACATGGGGATGGGCGCGCCCCAGTAGCGCTGGCGGGACACGCCCCAGTCGCGCAGGCGGTAGTTGACCGTGATGCGGCCCTTGCCGGCGCTCTCGACGCGGGTGGCGATGGCGTCGAAGGCTGTGTCGAAATCCATGCCGTCGAAGGCGCCGGAATCCATCAGCAGGCCTTTCTCGGTAAAGGCGCCGGCGCTGATATCCACCGGCTGGTCGTCGGCGGGGCGGATGACCTGCCGGATGGGCAGGCCGTATTGCCGGGCAAAGTCGAAATCGCGCTCATCGTGGGCCGGCACCGCCATCACCGCGCCGGTGCCGTAATCCATCAGCACATAGTTGGCGACCCACACCGGCACCGGCTCGCCGCTGATCGGGTGCAGGGCCTTGAGGCCGGTGTCCATGCCCAGCTTGTCCATGGTGGCCATATCGGCCTCGGACACGGACTGGCGCTTGCAGCGCGCCACAAACGCGGTCAGCTCGGGGTTGTCCGCCGCCAGGGTCTGGACGATGGGGTGCTCGGCAGCGAGACTGACATAGGTCACGCCCATCAGGGTGTCCGGGCGGGTGGTGTAGACCTCGAAGCTGTCGTGGCCCGCGACGGCGGTCTGCAGGTCGAAGCGCAGGGTCAGGCCGCGGGATTTGCCGATCCAGTTGCGCTGCATGGTCTTGACCTGCTCGGGCCAGCCATCCAGATGGTCGAGATCGCGCAACAGTTCCTCGGCGTAGTCGGTGATGCGGATATACCACTGGGGGATTTCGCGGCGCTCCACCAGCGCCCCCGAGCGCCAGCCGCGGCCGTCGATGACCTGCTCGTTGGCGAGCACCGTCTGGTCCACCGGATCCCAGTTCACCGAGGCCATCTTCTTGTAGACCAGGCCCTTCTCGAACAGGCGGGTGAAGAACCACTGCTCCCAGCGGTAGTAGTCGGGCTGGCAGGTGGCGAACTCCCGCGACCAGTCGTAGCCGAAACCCAGTCGCTTGAGCTGGCCCTTCATGTAGTCGATGTTCTGGTAGGTCCAGGCCGCCGGCGCGGTTTTGTTGTTGATCGCCGCGCCCTCCGCAGGCAGCCCGAATGCGTCCCAACCCATGGGATGCAGCACGTTCTTGCCGAGCATGCGCTGATAGCGAGCGATCACATCCGCCAGGGTGTAGTTGCGCACATGGCCCATGTGCAGCTTGCCGCTGGGGTAGGGAAACATGGCGAGGCAGTAGTACTTCTCGCGCTGGTCCTCGACCGCGCGAAAGCTGTCGTGCTCGCGCCAGTACTGCTGGGCCTGGGTCTCAATCTCGTCGGGGCGGTAATGCTCGTCCATCGTCTCTCGCGCGGAGGCGTCTTCAAGTGGGTGGGAGGGGAAAGCCGGGGGGCATTCTAGCAGTGTTTTGAGGCGGGGGAGACGCTGGACGGAAGACGGGAGACGCAGGGTGGCGGTGCAGGTGGAGCGGGTGCAGCGAACATCGACATCTGATGGTAGGGCTGGACGTCTGACGCCGGACGCAAAATGCAGGGCTGAACGTCTGACGCCGGACGCAAAATGCAGGGCTGAACGTCTGACGTCTGACGCCGGACGCAAAACCAGTGCCGGTAGCCGGGTCTGGCTGGTAAAGGCAGTGTGCTAGGACTCGGCTACCCACATCGCTGAAAGCCTCCGGTCTTTAGCGTCAGACGTCAGACGTCAGACATCCAGCGCCGCGAGGCCATCCCTCCCCACATCACCCCGCACACCGCGATCAGCGGCAGCGACCCCGCCAGGCCGAAGGGAGTGCGGCCGGTGCGGATTTCGGCCTGGTGGTGGAGGACCATGGTCTGGAACTGGGGCAGGCTGGCGCGGACCTGGCCGCGGTGGTCGACGATGCCGGTGACGCCGCTGCCGGTGGCGCGTACCAGCCAGCGGCCGTTTTCCAGGGCGCGCATGCGCGCCATCTGGAAGTGCTGGTGGGGGCCGATGGAGTGGCCGAACCAGGCGTCGTTGGACAGGGTCAGCAGCAGGTCGGCGCCGCTGCCGGCGGCCACCAGGTCGGGGTAGACGATCTCGTAGCACAGCGCCACCGACAGGCTGACATCGCCGGCCATCAGCGGCGCCTGCAGGGCGGGACCGGACTGGAAGTTGGACATGGGCAGATCGAAGAACGCGATCAGCCCGCGCAGCCAGTGCTCCAGCGGCACGTATTCGCCAAACGGCACCAGGCGGCGCTTGTGGTAGAGCCCGTTGCCGGCGCCCAGGGCCACGGCGCTGTTGTAGTAGACGCCTTCCCCATCCCGCCAGGGAATGCCCAGGATCAGGGTCGCGTCATGGTCGGCGGCGTGGCGGGCCTGTTGCGCGAGAAAATCCCGGGCCTGCTGGTAGAAACCGGGTATCGCCGCCTCCGGCCAGATCACGATATCGCTGTCGGCCCACAGGGCCCGGGAGAGCTGGTCGTAGGCGTCCAGGGTGGCGCGGTAATAATGAGGATTCCACTTCAGCTCCTGGGGGATGTTCGCCTGCACCAGGGCGATATCCAGCGGCGCGCGGGGCGCCGGCGCGGTCCACTCGACCCAGCTCAGCAGCGGGCCGGCCAGCCACAGCAGCGACGTGAGCGCCAGCGCCAGGCGCGGCGCACGGCGCTGGCGTATCCACTGGGCGACCACCGCGCCGGTCAGGGCCAGCACAAAGCCGATACCCAGCACGCCGGCAATGGGCGCCCAGCCCGCCAGCGGCGTATCGAGGTGGGCATAGCCCAGGTACAGCCAGGGGAAGCCGGTCAGCAGCCAGCCGCGCAGCCATTCGGTCAGCACCCAGAACACCGCAAAGCCCAGCCACTGGCCGGCGGGCAGGGGGCGCAGCCAGCGGGCGTAGATATAGGCCGGCAGCGCCACCAGCAGACCCAGTCCCAGACAGAACAGCACCGTGAGCAGGCCCGCCAGCCAGGGCGCGGCGTGGCCGTAGACGTGGATGGAGACATAGACCCAGGAGGTGCCGGCGCCGAACAGGCCGACCCCGAACAGCCAGCCGCGCCGCGCCGTCGCGGCGGGCGGGGTGTCGGCGATCAGCCAGGCCAGCAGGCCGGCGGCCAGGGGCCCCAGCAGCCACAGTTCGAAGGGTGCCAGGGACAGGCTGACCAGCGCACCGGCCACCAGTGCCAGGCTATCGCCCGACCAGGCCCGCGGCCGGGGTGTGGACGCTGAGTGGGCCACCGGCGCGGCGCTCAGGATGTCTGCGCCGCGGGGCGCATGCGCAGCAGGTGAATCTGGCGGTTGTCGGCGTTGATCACCTTGAAGCTGTAGCCCTCGATCACGGTTTCCTCGTTGCGCCGCGGCAGGTGGCCGAAGCGCTGCAGGATGATGCCGCCGATGGTGTCGAACTCCTCATCGCTGATCGCGGTGCCGAACTCCTCGTTGAACTCGTCGATGGGGGTCAGCGCCTGCACCAGCCAGTCGTCTTCGGCGACCTGCTTGATAAAGGCGTCCTCGTCCTCGTCGTACTCGTCCTCGATATCGCCGACGATCTCTTCGAGGATATCCTCGATGGTGATCAGGCCCGCGACGCCGCCGTACTCGTCGATGACGATGGCCATGTGGTTGCGGTTTTCGCGGAACTCCCGCAGCAGCACCGTGACCCGCTTGCTCTCCGGCACCACCGTGGCCGGCCGCAGCAGGGTTTTGAGATCCAGCGGGCCGCTGTCCTTGAGCAGCAGCGGCAGCAGGTCCTTGGCCAGCAGCACGCCCTGCACCTCGTCCACCGTCTCGCCCACCACCGGGTAGCGGGAGTGGCCGGTGTCGATGATCATCGGCAGGAACTCCTCCAGCGCCTGGCCGATGCGGATCACTTCCATGCGGGTGCGGGGGATCATCAGTTCCCGCACCTGCAGGTCGCCCACCTGCATGGCGCCCTCGATAATGCTGAGGGCCTCCGCGTCGATCAACTTGCCTTCCTGGGCGCCGCGGAGCACCTCCATCAGGTCCTCGCGGGTGCGCGGCTCGGTGGAAAAGGCGTTGGCGATTTTCTCGATCCAGGTCTTCTCGCCCGGATCGCGGCTAGATCGATCGTCGCTCATGGCTTCGGGTGCTTTCCTCCGGAAAGTCTTGGGGTTGATAGGGGTCAGGTATGTCCAGCCCCCGCAGTATGCTGATTTCCAGACGCTCCATCTGCTCGGCGTCGGCGTCGTCGATATGGTCGTAGCCCAGCAGGTGCAGGATGCCGTGCACCACCATATGGGCCCAGTGGTGGGCCAGGGGCTTGTGCTGTTCGCGGGCTTCGCGGCTGACCACCGGCGCGCAGATCACCAGGTCGCCCAGCAGCGGCAGGTCGAGGTCGGCGGGCAGGTCGGCGGGAAAGGACAGCACGTTGGTGGGCTTGTCCTGGCCGCGGTAGCGGGCGTTGAGCGCGCGGCTCTCCGGCTCGTCGACGATCCGCAGGCCGAGTTCGGCGTCCTCGCGGTGGCCGTCCAGCGCGGCGCGCACCCAGGTTTCCAGCGCTGTCGTGGCAGGCAGATCGGGCGCCGCGTGCGCCGCCTGGATATCGAGACAGAGGTTCATTGCCGGGTCTTGTCGCGCAGCGCTGCGTCGCGCTCGTGGACGGCGTAGGCGTCAACGATGCTCTGCACCAGTGGGTGACGCACCACGTCGCGGCTCTGGAACCAGGTGAAGCTCATGCCCTCGATACCGTCCAGCACCTTGAGGGCGTGGGTCAGGCCCGAGGGGGTGCCCTTGGGCAGGTCGATCTGGGTGGCGTCGCCGGTGATCACCGCGGTGGAGCCGAAGCCGATGCGGGTCAGGAACATCTTCATCTGCTCACGGGTGGTGTTCTGGGCTTCGTCCAGAATGATAAAGGCGTCGTTCAGGGTGCGGCCGCGCATGTAGGCCAGCGGCGCGATTTCGATCACGTTGCGCTCGATCAGCTTGCCGACGCTCTCGACCCCCAGCATTTCGTAGAGGGCGTCGTACAGCGGCCGCAGGTACGGGTTGACCTTCTGACTCAGGTCGCCGGGCAGAAAGCCCAGCTTTTCGCCGGCCTCCACCGCGGGGCGCACCAGCAGAATGCGCTGCACCTGCTCGTCCAGCAGGGCCTCCACCGCGCAGGCCACCGCCAGGTAGGTCTTGCCGGTGCCGGCCGGCCCCACCCCGAAGTTGATGTCGTGGTTGCGGATAGCCCGCACATAGCCCTGCTGGTTGCGCCCGCGGGGCTTAATGGTTGCCTTGCGGGTGCGGATGACCGGGATCGGCGCGACGCTGGTGGCGTCGCTGATATGGTCCAGGTTGGCCTGCTGCAGCTGCAGGTGCAGGCTGTCCGGGGTCAGCGACTCGCCGGCGCCGAGCTGAGCGTAGAGCGCAGACAGCAGCGCGGCGCAGGCCTCGACGGCGTCGGCCGGGCCGCTGATCTCGAAGCGGTTGCCGCGCCGGGCGATAGCGACATCCAGCCGCTGTTCAATCAGGCGCAGGTGCCCGTCGAATTGGCCGCACAGGGTGGCTAGACGCTTGGTGTCGTCCGGTTCCAGGGTGAGAACCGTTGGGGAAGCTGTGTGTGTATTCAATCGGATGCGTTGTTGGCCGCGTGTCGGCTGTCAGGTTGGTCGGAGCATAGCGCGATTGCCGCCGGGGGAAAACCGTTCCGGATCAAAGCACCAGCCTGCCGCGCAGGGAGTTGGGCAGGGCCTCGGTGATCTCGACCTGCACGAACTGGCCGATCAGCGCCGGCTCGGCGCAGTCGAAATTGACCACCCGGTTGCATTCCGTGCGGCCCGCCAGCTGCCCCGGGTCCTTGCGCGCGGGGCGGCTGACCAGGATGCGCTGGCGGCTGCCCACCAGGCGTCGGCTGAACTGCTGGGCCTGCTGGTTGATGCGGGTCTGGAGCAGGGCCAGGCGCTGCTTCTTGACCACTTCGGGGGTGTCGTCCGCCAGCTGCGCCGCCGGCGTGCCGGGCCGCGCGCTGTAGATAAAGCTGTAGGACAGGTCGAAGCCCACCTCGGCGATCAGGTCCATGGTGTCTTCGAAATCGCGGTCGGTCTCGCCGGGGAAGCCGACGATAAAGTCCGAGGACAGGCTGATGCCGGGGCGGACCGCCTTGAGGCGGTTGATCCTGTCCACGTAGTCGGCGCGGGTGTGGCCGCGCTTCATCGCCGCCAGGATGCGGTCCGAACCGGATTGCACCGGCAGGTGCAGGTGGCTGACCAGGCTGGGAATGTCGGCATAGGCCTGGATCAGCGCATCGGAGAATTCCACCGGATGGCTGGTGGTGTAGCGGATGCGCCCGATCCCGGGCACCGCGGCGACGTAGCTCAGCAGTTCCGCGAAGTCGACGATCTCGCCTAAGTGGTTGGGGCCGCGGTAGGCGTTGACGTTCTGGCCCAGCAGGTTGACCTCGCGCACGCCGCGCTCGGCCAGCCCGGCAATTTCCGCCAGCACGTCGTCCACCGGCCGGCTGACCTCCTCGCCGCGGGTGTAGGGCACCACGCAGAAGGTGCAGTACTTGGAGCAGCCCTCCATGATCGAGACAAAGGCCGAGGGCCCGTCCACCGAGGGCTCGGGCAGGCGGTCGAACTTCTCGATCTCGGGGAAGGTGACATCGACCACCACCGGGCCGTCGTGGCGCCGGCTGTCGATCATGCCGGGCACCCGGTGCAGGGTCTGCGGACCGAAGATCAGGTCCACGTAGGGCGCCCGCTCGCTGATGGCAGCGCCCTCTTGGCTGGCCACGCAGCCGCCGACGCCGATGATCAGCTCCGGCCGGGCCTGCTTCAGCTCGCGCCAGCGGCCCAGCTGGTGGAAGACCTTTTCCTGGGCCTTCTCGCGGATCGAGCAAGTATTGAGCAGCAGCACATCCGCTTCGTCGGGGTTGTCGGTGGGTTCCAGGCCGTGACTGACCCCCAGCAGGTCCTGAATACGCCGTGAGTCGTATTCATTCATCTGGCAGCCGTGGGTCTTGATAAACAGCTTTTTGGGACGTTCGGCCATGGACTGTGGCAGTGCTCGCGCCTGGGTAAACGGGCGGGCATTATACACGGGCGCGGCGGGGTTCCGATAACGCGTGGCGGCCTGTGGTATGATCGCGGCGTTTTTACCCCCTCGAGGCCCGATCTTTCCATGGCGAAAACCCCCGTTTTCAAAGTGATCTTCCACAACAACAGCCAGATCTATGAGGTCTATGCCCAGGCCATCTACCAGAGTGAGATGTGGGGGTTTGTCGAGGTGGAGGAGTTCGTGTTCGGCGAACCCACGCAGATGATCGTCAATCCCGGCGAGGAGAAGCTCAAGAGCGAGTTCGCCGGGGTCAAGCGCTCCTATATACCCATGCACTCGATTGTGCGTATCGACGAGGTCGAAAAGGAAGGTATAGGGAAGATCGTCGAGGCCAAGGGCGATGGCAAGGTGGCGGTATTCCCGACCATGCCCGGCATGCGTCCCGGCCTGCAGGGCGACGGCGAGTAGGGCGGCGGGCGGTATGAAAAGCTGGCAGAATCATCTGGACGCCGCGGCCCAAACTGGTTAGCGTTGGCACCCGCCCGCGGCGACGCCTGTTGTCGGGTGCACATTGCTGGGCGCACGCTGTGACCCTCGATCCAGACGCAGCAAGCGAAAAACGCAATCAGAACGCAATAAAACGCAAACTAAGAGCGCAACAAACCAGGAGAGCTGTACATGTCCAAACTGCGGTTGCGGCGTAGCCCTGAAGAAGAGACAGAGATTGACCTGACGCCCATGCTGGACGTGGTGTTCATCATGCTGATCTTCTTTATCGTCACGGCGAGTTTCATCAAGGAAATCACCCTCCCGGTGAATATGCCCGAGTCCACGGAAGCGCCCAAGAATCAGAAGAACCCCAATATCGTGGTCAAGGTCACCGCCACCGACGAGATCTGGATGGAAGACCGCCGGGTCGACCGCCGCGCCGTGCGCTCGGTGATCGAGCGCCTGTACGCCGAAAACCCCAAGGCCGCCGTGATAGTCTCCGCCTCGCCCGAGTCCACCACCGACGCGGTATCCGCGGTGATTGACTCAGCGCGGGAAGCAAATGTGTACAACGTTTCGCTGGTGCTGCAGGAAGGTAAGCGCTGAGTTAAGAAAGTCTGACGTCTGACGCCGGACGTCTGACGCCAAACAGGCTGTCCCTGCATAGTCGCTCCCATTGCCCAGCATGGGAGCGGCCAGAATGAAGTGATCCCTTCCCTCCGACAGTAGCGAAAAAGCTCCCACTGTTCAGTTGGCGATGGTTTTTTAAGCGTCAGACGTCCGGC
>JAVEVZ010000369.1:0-2692 GCA_034004805.1 Spongiibacteraceae bacterium
GCTCTTCCGATCTCCAGGATTTGCTGCAGCACCTACAGCCGTTGCGGGCGCGTGGTGGCGAGTTGATCGTGGTGGATGGCGGCAGCGAAGACGGAACAGCGGCGCTGGCTGAGCCGTGGGCGGATGACTGCTTGCACAGCGCACGGGGGCGCGCCGTGCAGCAGCACACCGGCGCGGGGCGGGCGCGGGGCCGCTGGCTGTGGTTTGTGCATGCGGATAGCGGGCTCGACGACGCGGTGCTCGATGCAATCCTGGCGCTGGAACAGCGCCCCGCGGGCTGGGGGTTTTTTGCGGTGCGTCTGCAAGGCCCGCATGGCTTGCTGCCCTGGATCGCACGCGGGATGAATCTGCGCTCGCGCCTGACGCGGGTGGCCACCGGTGACCAGTGCCTGTTTGTCCACCGCGAGTTCTATGAGCATGTGGGCGGCTTTCCGCAACTTGCGCTGATGGAGGATATCGCCCTTAGCAAGCGGCTCCGGCGCCTGTCGGCCCCCCGGGTGATAGCCGCGCGGGTGGATGTCAGCAGCCGGCGCTGGCAGCGCAAGGGCGTGCTGCGCACTGTGCTGCTGATGTGGGGGCTGCGCCTGGCCTATGTCGCCGGGGTCAGTCCTGAGCGTCTGCAGCGCTGGTATTACCGCACAGGCCGCTAGGCCTGGCTGATATTGCGACCGCCGGCGCTGTGCCGTGTCTGGCCGTCGGCGTCATAGAGATCGACGCGTTCGGATCGGCCCTGCAGGATGTCCAGCACCCGGCCGATCACCAGGCGGGTGCGCCTGACGATCTGCTCGTTGACCTGGTTGAGGTGCTGGCACTGCTCCCAGTGGGCAATCAGCTCGCGCCAGCAGGTGGCGGTGTCGGGTGCGGCATCTGTACAGGCGGCCAGCAGGGCAGCGTCGTCGCTGTAGTCGCTGGCGGCAAGCAGGGCTGCGCGCTCGTCGGCGCCTTGTTCCAGTGCGGCGACGGTGCGCTGCTTGTCGGCCAACAGGGCGTCAAAGCCTTCGTATTCACGGGTTTCCAGCGCGGTCTTTTCGCGCTGCAGCAGGGTCAGCAGGGCTTGGGTGGTGGCGAGATCGGCGCGAATCAGTGTGTCGAGCCGTTGCCAGTCATAGGGGGGGTGTGGTGTTGCTTGCGGCATGGGCGCCTCCCGCGCGTGTGGCGCCGGGGCTGGCCGCAGCGCCAATCAATCGAACAGTCCGTCTACTCCTAGCAATTTTTCGGCCACGATCATGGAATCGATGGAATATTGGCCGCTGGCCAGGGCGTCACGGATTTCGGCGACGCGCTTTTCATTGACCTCGGGCAGCCTGGCCAGTTTTTCGGTGGTAGCCTTGAGCACTTGGGCGCTGCCGCTCAGATTGACCACATCCCGGCTGGCCGCGGCTGGCTGCGCCGCCTGCTGCGGTTTGCCGGCAGCCTGATCGGCGCCGTTCGGACGCTGCCCGCCGGGCTTGTTGATGGCCGGGTTGTTATTGGTTAACCCATTGATATCTCTAACCATTTCCCTGTACCAATTTGTTGTGGAATCTGTTGTGGAATCTGCTGCGAAATCTGTTCTGAAAAAGGCTGTACCAACCTGCCGGTGCGCTGGTCAGGTGGACTCTGGGGTTTGTATCGGCCACCAGGACACGAACTTTAGCAGCGCTCTGCTGGCGGCACCGAAATGTTGTGCTACATCGCCACTTCCACCTGGCCTGGCCCGGTCACGCGGGCGTCAATAATGCGCTGGGAACTGCGGTTGCGCACGGCGATCTGCTCGCCGGCACGGCCATCGCTCAGCGCGGTGCCGGGCACCTTCACCTGCAGCCCGTTGCTGACCGCCGAGATAATGACTTCGTCGCCCTTGCTGACCATCAGGGGCGGGCTCAGGCTGGAGTGCAGCAGGACATCATCGGCGCGGATATTGCGCTTGACCACCTGGCCCACGACCTCCTGCTCGTTCAGGTAATAGCTGCCGTGGATATTGGCCACGTCCAGTTCGCGCAGCTGCACGTCGCTGGCGGTGACCTGCGTACCCCTGGGGAGCGGCCGCAGGGCCACCACCACCGGGCGCGACAGGCTGACCGCCACCGGGACGTAGATGCGCCAGCGCGTGCCGCTCGGGCAGCTCACCTCCAGGGTCAGGCGCCGCGACAACGGCTCACCGTCGCGCGCGCGTATGTCCAGAGGGACATCGCAGGGCGCCAGTTGCAGACGCGGGTCCAGTGCAGTGACCCGGAATGCCAGGCTGGTGCCGGGATCGTTCAGTTCCGTCAATAGATTGTCGCGATACGCCGCGAGCCAGGCGTCCACCTGCTCTGCTATGGGGTCCGCAGCCAGCGCGTTGAGCGCCAGCAGCGAGGCCGCGATACCACCAGAAAACCTGCGCTTCACCATCAACTTGGCCTATGCTTCCCCTACCATGCGCCGACCGCACAGGCGGCTCGCGTTTGCGTGTCAACCGCTCGTTCGGTGGGGACCGGCGCGACGGTTTCAAGGCGCGAGGCGCCCGTTTCACTGGGATTAGCAATATACGTGCCCTGCTGCGGGGCAGTTGGGAGGTGGGGTTATGGCCGGAGTGTTGGACAGCGTCAATCAGCGCACGCAACTGGTCGGCCAGAACCGGCTGGAACTGCTGTTGTTCCGGCTGGCCGGCGGGCAGGTGTACGGCATCAACGTGTTCAAGGTCAAGGAGGTCCTGCCCTGTCCGCGGCTG
>JAVEVZ010000057.1:0-12172 GCA_034004805.1 Spongiibacteraceae bacterium
GCTGAAGGGGGCCTGGGCAACGTGCTGAAATCGGATTTCATGGATGTGATCATCGAAGACGAAACTCCCATGCGCCACGCAAAGCCGGGCGAAATGGGTATTTTCGCGCGTTCGGGCTATATCCCCGTGGGCTATTACAACGACCCGGAAAAAACCGCCAAGACCTTTGTCGAGGTCGCGGGCAAGACCTGGCTGCTGAGCGGTGATGCCGCGCGCCTCGAAGAAGACGGCTCCATCACCGTGTTCGGGCGCGGTTCCAACTGCATCAACTCGGGCGGCGAAAAGATATTCCCCGAGGAGGTGGAGCAGGCGCTGAAGGCGCACCCGGATGTGTCCGACGCGCTGGTGGTGGCGACGCCGGACGAGCGCTGGGGCAGCAAGGTGACGGCGGTGATCAGCACCCGCGGTGGAAAGACGCTGAGTCTGGACGATGTGCAGGGTGTCGCACGCAGGCATATCGCCGGCTACAAGCTGCCGCGCGAACTGCATATTGTCGAGGTCATGCCGCGCGCGCCCAGCGGCAAACCGAATTATGCACAGGCGCGGGAAATGGCGCTGTCGGGCAGGTTCCGGGTCGGCTGATGGCGGATCTGCTGTTTGAAAAGCGCGGCCCGGTTGCGTGGTTGACCATCAACCGGCCGGCCAGAAAGAACACCTTTACCTGCGAGACCTTCGTGCTGCTGGCGGATGCCTGGGACGAGATCGCCCGCGACAGCGATATCCGGGTTGCGGTGCTGACCGGCAGCGGCGACAGGGTGTTTTCCGCGGGCGCCGATCTGGGTGAATTGATACCGCTCTATACCGGCGCCAAATCGCCGGCCACGGAGCAGGAGCAGCGCTTTCTCGCGGACCCGGACATTATGGAGCGCGCCTTTCTCAAGCAGGGTCACTGCGACAAGCCGATCGTCGCCGCCATCAACGGCCTGGCGCTGGGCGGCGGCATGGAACTGCTGCAGTGCACGGATATCCGCATCGCCGCTGACCACGCCAGTTTCGGTCTGCCGGAAGTCAAGCGCGGCATTGTGCCCGGCGCCGGCTCGCTGGTGCGCCTCATACGTCAACTGCCTCACGCGCGCGCCATGGAAATGCTGTTGACCGGCAATACCTACAGCGCCGGGCAACTGTATGACTGGGGTTTCCTCAACGACGTGGTGCCGGGCGATGAACTGCTGGCCCGCGCTGACGCACTGGCCCACAGCCTGTGCGACAACGGGCCTCTGGCCCAGCAGGCGATCAAGGAATGCGTGCGCGCCAGCCAGGGCTGCAGTTGGGAACAGGCGTTTGCGCTGGAGCGCACCCTCTCGGCGCGGGTCATGGCCAGTGAAGATGCGAGGGAAGGGCCGCTGGCCTTTTTGGAAAAGCGCAAACCGCACTACTGGGGGCGCTGAGTAACGGCGCGTAAAAATCTGCGCAGGCACAGTGGCGCCATGACCGGTCTGCCCCGGGCGGACCGGCCCACTCTGGAGTACATCATGATTGAAGATCTCCCTATCAGCACCCGGAACTGTCTCGTCCAGCGCGACGGCCACACCCTGATCGTGACCCTCAACCGGCCCGAGGCCAAGAATGCCTTCAGTCCTGCAATGCTGGTGGGCCTGTACAAGGCCTGGCGCCTGCTGGATAGCGACGCCAGCCTGTACTGCGCAATACTTACCGCCAACGGCGATACCTTCTGTGCCGGCATGGACCTCAAGGCGGGCAGCGACGGCGGCGGTGAGGGCCAGGAGGAGGTGCAGCGGCTGATGCAGGAGGTGCCCAATCTGCACTGGCAGGCCCTGTTGCGCGACAACCGCCCCAACAAACCGATTGTGCTGGCGGTGGAAGGTTATGCGCTGGCCGGCGGCACCGAGATCCTGCAGGGCACTGACATCCGCGTCGGCGCCGAGGATTCGGTGTACGGCGTTACCGAGGTGGCTCGGGGCCTGTACCCGATGGCGGGGTCGACGGTGCGCCTGCGACGCCAGATTCCATATTGCATCGCCGCGGAAATCCTCCTCACTGGGCGCCATGTCACGGCGGCCGAGGCGCTGGACTGGGGCCTGATCAACCGCGTCGTGCCCAAGGGCCAGGCGCTGGCCGAAGCGAAACAAATCGCCGCGCAGATCAACGCCTGTGGCCCCCTGGCGGTACAGGCGGTGACCCGCTCCCTGCGCGAGCACCAGGAGCATCTGGCTGAGGACGAGGCCATGCGCCGCTCCGATGAGATCGGCTGGCCGATCTTTGCCAGCGCCGACGCGAAGGAGGGCATGAAAGCCTTCAAGGAAAAGCGCAAGGCCAGTTTCCAGGGCAAATAATTCCCGGGACAGGCGGCGCCGGATATCCGGTATCCATTTTTATCAGCAATCAGCAGCGCGAGAATTTTCATGTCCGGTCCACTGAAAGGCACCCGCATTATCGAGATGGCCGGTATCGGCCCCGGCCCCTTCGCCTGCATGCTGCTGGCGGACCTGGGCGCGGAAGTGATTCGCATTGATCGCGCCGGCGGTGGTGAGCCATCCCCCAACCCCGCGGATGTGATGGGGCGCGGGCGGCGTTCGCTGGCGTTGAACCTCAAGCAGCCGGAGGCGGTGGAGGTGGCGCTGAAGCTGATCGAAAGCGCCGACGCACTGATCGAAGGGTTTCGCCCCGGGGTCATGGAGAAACTGGGGCTGGGCCCTGAGGTGTGTCTGGCCCGCAATCCGAAACTGGTGTTCGGGCGCATGACCGGCTGGGGCCAGCACGGTCCACTGGCCAGAGCGGCGGGCCACGATATCAACTACATCGCGCTGACCGGCGCGCTGGCGGCGATAGGCCGCAAGGAGGGCGGCCCGGTGCCGCCGCTGAACCTGCTGGGGGATTTTGGCGGCGGTTCGCTCTATATGGTCATGGGTGTGCTCGCCGCCATGCTGGAGGCGCGCCAGTCGGGCCAGGGCCAGGTCGTCGACGTGGCAATCACCGACGGGGTGATTTCGCTGATGAGTGCGATCCACGGGTTTGCCGCCATGGGTGTCTGGGAGGAGGGCCGCCAGAACAACATGCTGGACGGCGCGGCCCATTACTACGACACCTACGAGTGCGCGGACGGCAAGTGGGTGGCGGTGGGCGCCATCGAGCCGCAGTTCTATGCCCTGTTGCTGGATAAGCTGGGCCTGCCTTCGGACACTATCGATTTTGCCGCCCAGTTCGACAGGGCGCGCTGGCCGGTACTGAAGCGCCAGCTGGCCGATATCTTTATCACCCGCGATCGCGCCTACTGGTGTGAGTTGCTGGAGGGCACCGACGCGTGTTTTGCGCCGGTGCTGGACACCCGCGAGGCTCGCAACCATCCGCACAATGTGGCGCGCGGCAGTTTTATTGAGCGCGACGGTGTGCTGCAGTCGGCGCCCGCGCCGCGCTTCAGCCGCAGCAGCACCGAAGCCGGTGGCGCCGCGCCGGGGCCCGGCCAGCACAGTGGCGAGTTGCTGCGCGAGCTGGGGTACGACGAAGCGACTTCGGCCCGGTTGCGCGAAAAGGGCGTGGTCGGCGGCATTTAATAATTGCGTCAGTCAGGAGTTGAATTATGGACAGACAGCGCGCAGACAGCTTTGCAGAAATCGTTCACCAGCGGCGCTCTATCCGGAGCTTTCTGCCGGAGCCGATTCCGGCCCCGGAACTGCAGGCAATTTTTGCCCTGGCGCAGCAGGCGCCCTCCAATTGCAACACCCAGCCCTGGCTCAGTTACGTGGTGTCGGGCCCCAAACTGGAGGTGTTGCGGGAGAAACTGCCTGCGGCCATGGCCAGCGGCCAGTTCAGCATGGATTTCCCCTATGCCGGCCAGTACGAGGGCGTTTACAAGGAGCGTCAGTACGGCGCAGCCAGAGCGCTGTACGCCGCGCTGGATATCGCTCGGGAAGACAAGGCCGGGCGCAATGCGGCATTTATGCAGAATTACCGGTTCTACGGCGCACCCCATGTGCTGTTTCTGTTTATGCCCGAGTTTTGTGGCCTGCGCGAGGCGGCCGACTGCGGCATGTACGCACAGAACCTGATGCTGGCCCTGACCGCCTACGGCTACGGCAGCTGCCCACAGACCGCGCTGAGCTTTAACGCCGACCTGGTGCGCGAAGAGCTGGGGATTCCCGCGGCGCAGAAGTTGTTGTTCGGCATTTCGTTCGGCCGCATCGACAGCCAGCACCCCGCCAATACCTGCCGTACCGAGCGCAGCGATGTCGCCGGCGCCGTGCAGTTTATCGAGTGAGAAAATCCGCCATGAGCGATACCGTACTGCAGCAGCGCGAGGCGGGGGTGCTGACCCTTACCCTCAACCGCCCCGCCAGGAAAAACGCTTTCAATATCGAACAGTGGATCGCGCTGCGCGACGCGCTGCTGGCAGCTGCCAGTGACAACAGTGTGCACGCGGTACTGCTCACCGGCGCCGGCGCTAATTTTTCCTCGGGTGTCGATCTCAACGATATGGCCAACGCCGGCGAAGACCACCCCTTCGACAGTTGCGCGAAGGCTGTGGCGTACTTCGACAAGCCTTTAATCGGCGCGGCCAGCGGCGTGGCGGTTGGCGGCGGCGCGACCCTGCTGCTGCACTGCGATGTGATCTATGTGGGCGACAGCCTGCGCATGCGCTTTCCCTTCGTCAATCTGGGGCTGGTGCCTGAGTTTGCCAGCAGCTATCTGCTGCAGGCGATAATCGGTGCGCGCCGCGCGGCGGAGCTGATGTATACCGCCGAATGGATAGACGCCGCACGCGCGGTGGAAACCGGCATTGCCACGGCGCGCTTCGCCGATGACGTCCTGGTGGAGCGGGCGCTGGAAAAAGCCCGGGAAATTGCCCAGTGGCCTCTCAACGCTCTGCGCGAAACCAAGCGCACCCTCAAGGCCCATCAGCGCGAGGGTCTGCAGCGCGCCTTCGACGTGGAGACGGAGGGTATGCGCCGGCAGGCGGGATCGCCGGAGAATATCGAAGCCATCATGGCGTTTCTGGAAAAGCGCGCGCCGCGCTGGTGAGTCAATCCTTAAGGGACCGTCTGGAGAACGTAGCGAGCGGAGTCAGGTGGGGCGGCGCCGGCGCGCAGGAAGCGGGGTCTATACGGAATAAACCGAATAAATGAGCATTCCGAGCACCGCCGGCGCCCCGGATGTCGAGCGCAGTCGTTATTCAGAGGTTCCCTAGATAATACCGAGGCGGCGCAGCTCGACACTGGCCACCAGCAGACAGGCGGCGGCGATCCACGCGCCGACGATGCGCACCCCGATCCGCTGCCAGTGCCTGTGCCGGCCCAGCAAGGCGCCGCCAATCACGCAGACCATCAGCAGGGCCCCCAGACCGGTGCCGGCCAGGCTTGTTGCGACGGCCTGCCACGGATCCCGGGCCGGCGCGGAATCGATGCCGACCAGCAGTCCGGCCAGCAGGCCGATCAGGGTCAGCCGGCGGGTCGGTCGCGCGCTTGTCACCAGCAGGCTGGTCCCCAGGGCAGCGACCAGGCAGGCGATAGACAGCGCCTTGCTCCAGCTGGCAGCAAGCACCGACAGGGGCAGCCCGACCAGCAATCCCGCCAGCAGCCCTCCCAGCATGGCCTGCGCCGGGCCACGGTGCTGCTGGCCCAGCAACAGACCACAGGCAATCAGCAGCAGCAGGTGTGCGGTCACCAGCAGCGGATGCAGCATCCCGGCCTGGAAATCATTGACGCCGGGAAACGCGCCGTGGGCCAGACAGGGCGTGGCAAACAGCAGCGCCGCCAAGGCGCAGGCGGCGTTGCGCAGCGTCACAGTGCGCGGATCAGAAAGCCAATGCCGGCCGCTGCAATCAGCGCGCCGCCGGCGCGCACGGCGACCGCGCCCACGGGCCAGTGCACCAGCAGGCCCAGGGCGATACCGGCCAGGTGCAGTGTGCCGGTGGCGATCACAAAGCCCAGGCTGTAGGTCAATGCGCCGGTGGCCTCCGGCAGTTCGGTGCCGTGGGCGTGGCCGTGACACAGCGCGAATGCGCCGACCAGCAGCGCGGCGACCCACAGTGGCGGGCGGACGGCGAGTACCACCATGGCGCCCAGGGCAACGGCAGAGGCAGCGATACCGATCTCCACGCCGGGCAGGGGCGGGCCTAATATACCGACCACCCCGCCGACCGCCATAACCAGAGGGAAGGTGACGGGCAACAGCCAGATCGCGGGTTGTCCCAGAAAGGCGCCCCACAGGCCCACGGCGACCATCGCCAGCAGGTGGTCGAGACCCAGAATAGGGTGCAGAAAACCGGTCGCGAAACCGTTGGCCAAACCGCTCTGCTGATGGGCGAGCGCGGCACCGCTGGCGAGCAATACAAGGAGCGCGAGGCCGGGCCTGCGCTGCGCGGGCAATGACATATCCGTTACTCTGCGGGTACTTTTGCTGCGGCGAATAATGGCGAGTTTTGCCGGTATCGGCAATCAGTGCCGGTCTTCGGTGGGGGCGGCGATATCGAGCAGTGGCGCGGCGTCCAGCTGGTCTGCATCCATCATGGTGGCGACGCGTTGCAGCGCTGAGAGGATCTGGGTTTTTTCCCAGTCGTGCAGCGCCTCGAAACGCGCGATAAAACGTTCGTGCAGCAGCGGTGGAGCATTGGCCAGCGCCTGGCGTCCGGCTTCGGTCAGGCTGGTATCGACGGCGCGCCGGTCCAGATCGTTGCGGATCTTGGACAGCAGGCCGCGCTCTTCCAGGCGGTTCAGGATGGTGGTGACCGTGGCCTGGCTGAGCGACACCTCCTCGGAAATCCGGCGCACGGTGGCCGTGCCCAGTTTAGCTATCGCGGACAGTACGATCACCTGGGGTATGGTCAGGCCGCTGCTGCGCTCCATGCGCTTGGACTGCATATCAGTGGCGCGAATGATGCGGCGCAGGGCCATCAGCACTTCTTGCCAGTAATAAAGGTTGGGCATGTCATGCCTCGCGTGAACTGGAGGGATTATAGCCTCGCCCGCGGCGCTGGAATCAGTGGGCACTGGGTTCGGAAGACGCGCCGCAGGCAGCGTTCTGCGCCGTGGCGAGTTCGAGACGGGCGCCCGCCGCGTAAGTCAACAGGCCCGCGAGTATACCCGGCATGCCTTCGTACATGGCATCCTGCAGGCCCGCGACGCGCCACAGCAGCGCAGTGCCCAGGCCGATCACCACCATGCTGACGCCGACGCGCTGGGACGGTCGCGCTCCCAGGCACAGCACGATCAGCAGCGGCGCAAAGGCACTGGCCATGCCCGACCAGGACATCACCACCAGACTGAATACGCTCTGCCTGTTGAACAGCGCCCAGGCCAGGGCGAGGGCGGTGATGCCGGCGGTGCTCAGTTTCATCCACAGAATGCGCTCGGTCCTGTGCGGCAACAGGTCGTGGGTCAGGGTTGCCGAGCAACTCAGCAGCAGGGAATCTGCGGTCGACAGGGTCGCGGCAAAAATCCCCGCCAGTACCAGTCCCACCAGCGCCGGCGGAAACAGGTCCATGGCCATCAGGGGCAGGGCCAGCTCGGCGTCAAAGCTGCCGGGATCGGCGAGATGGATGCGCGACAACATGCCCACCCCGGTGGCCATCGCGTAGAAGGCGGTGAACCACAGGTAATACCAGGCCCGCGCCCGCCACATGGGCGCATCGCCGCTCAAGGCCATAAAGCGCACCATGACATGGGGCTGGCCGATCACCGACAGACCGGCGAACAACCAGCTCAGCGCGAACAGCACACCGCCGGCGACACCGGGCAGCACCATATCGTCGGGGGTCCAGTCCAGGTAGCCGTCGATCTGGCTCATGCTGTGCAGGGCGCCACTGAAGCCGCCCAGAGCGTTGAGCGCGACGACCAGCAGCGCGCCCATGGCCACGATCATCACCAGGGATTGGGCGGCATCGGTCCAGATTGAGGCGCGGATGCCGCCAGCGGAGCAGTACACCAGTACCAGGCCGGCCGCCAGTGTAGCGCCGCCCCAGACCGGCCAGTCGAGCAAGGCCTGCAGGGCCTTGCCACCGGCGACCAGTTGCGCGCTGGCATAGGCCAGCAGCAGCACCAGGGTGATGACCGCCATCAGGCGCTGCAGACCAGGCTGCGGCTTGCCCCCCCAGTTGCTGAGTACACTGGCATAACTCATCGCATTCAGGCTGGCGGTGCGCCGGCGCAGCCGGTCGTGGACAAACAGCGACGCCAGCAGGTCGCCGGTAATCCAGCCCAGCATCAGCCAGATGGCGGCGAGGCCGGCGGCGTAGGTGTAGCCGATCACGCCGATAAACATGTAGCCGCTGTTGTTGGTGGCGACGGCGGACAGACCCACCAGCCACGGCGGCTGCTGGCTGCCGGCCAGGTAGTAGTCGCCCTCGACGGGGCGACTCACCAGGATCGAGCTGAAGCCAACCAGGGCAAAGGCGCCGAGGAAAACCAGAAAGCTGATAACCACGGCGTGTCAGCTCCGTTTCAGGCGGCGCAAATCGCAACCCCGTGATCGTGCACTTCCACCAGACAGCGGTGCAGGCTGCGCACGGCTTCCTGGTAGTCGCCTTCATCCACCACAAACTGGATATCCACCTGACGCATGGACTGGTGAATGGCCAGCACGGAAATTTTGCTTTTGGCCAGCGCGTCCACGGTGGAGGCCAGCATGCCGGGCACCTGCATGTCGCTGCCGATGGCAGAGACGATGGCGACCTTGCGCTGATTGAGCTCGGCGTCCGGGTAGATCGCCTGCAACTCGCGGCGCATGCGCTTGACGGTCTTCAGGTTGGTGGACAGGTAGTGGGTGATGGTGTTGGCGTTGATGTCCTTGGTGATCACCTGAGCCCGGTAGCGGCGGATCACGTCGAGAAACTGCCGGTCATAATCGTGGATGCTGCCCATCATGTCCTGCGCGAACAGCTCCAGGGCGTAGACATCGCGACGCCCGACGATGATTTCCACACAGGGCTTTTCGCTGACGTAGTCGCGGGTAATCAAGGTACCGGCGTGCTCCGGCTGGAAAGTGTTGCGCACCCGCAGCGGAATGTCGCTCTGGCGCAGGCCTTTGGCGGCGCGCGGGTGGATGGCCTCCATGCCGAGATTGGCGAGGTGGTCCGCCACATCGTAGTTAGTGCGCCCGATGGGCACCACCTTGTCTTCGCCCACCAGTCGCGGGTCGGCGCTGCTGAGATGGTACTCCTTGTGGATGATTGCCTCGGCGGCGCCGCTCAGCACTGCGATGCGGCTGAAGGTCATCTCGCTGTAACCGCGATCGAAGCTCGACATCAGGCCTTCTTCGCAGTAGCAGTAGCCGGTGACCACAGGCAGCTGGCGCTCAAGGTCTACGGACGCCAGCGCCTGGCGAATGGTGTCGTCCAGCGGCCGCGGCTCATTGCTCTGCCAGCCGGTGAGATCCACCAGCGGTGCATCGAAACCGTCGCGCTGCAGCAGATGGGCGGTATTCCAGGCGCTGTGGGCCTCGCCGAGGCTGGCGAGCATTTCGCGCACCGTCTGCAGGTGTTGTTCGAGGGTAAAGTGGCCGTGCTGGCACAGGCGTCGCAAATCGCTGAGGCAGGATTCCGCGTCATCGAGACGGGCGTCGATAAACCGGTTGGCCTGCGCCTGCAGATCGCCTGCGCCAAACAATTCGGCGTTGATCTCGTGCATAGTGGCTCGCACCTGCAGCAGCGCCTCGCGCCAGGCATTGTCTTCATCGGCGTTGGCGAACAGTGCGTACACACCGGGCTCGCCGGTGTGCTTCTGCTCCAGAAGTTTGTTGGTTATCCCGCCGTAGGCAGACACCACCAGGATCCTGCCGTTCGGCTCGCCGGATTTGATGATGTTGTCGCGCACCGCCATATAGTCATTCATGGAGGTGCCGCCGATTTTTTCTACCGTGTGGGACTTATGTGTCTCACTGGGCTTTTCCTTGTTCGGGGCTTTGTTCGGGGCATTCATAGTTATGGCCTCAGGCTTGTGTACTTGCGCAGTGAATGCAGAGTCGCGTCGTGGGCACTGCCAGCAGTCGCGCCAATGGGATAGTCCGGTCACAGGCTGTGCACAGACCCGCATCATCGCCGTGCAACCACTCCAGATTGGCCTCCAGGCGCTGTCGCTCGTCGCGACCGTTGCGCAGCAGCGCCTCGTCGACCGGTGCATGACTCAGTGTTTCCAGGCGCGCTGATTCGTCATCGTGACTCGCGGCCAGCGCAGCGGTTGTCGGTTCGGTCTGGTCGAGGATCTGGCTTAGCTCAGCCAGACGCGACGCGATGCGGTTGTGCAATTGCTGTCTTTCGTCGGCGTTCATAAGCGGCTCGATCCCGGCTCCGCCGTTTTATCGCGGGGTTTCAGAACCGTGATGTCGCGGCGGCTGGCGATATATTCCGGCCGCGGCGGCCGCGCGCAGTAGGGTGCACGGAGTCGATTGCTTGCCGCGTTGTAGACAAAAAACAGGTTGGAACGCGGGAAGGGCGATATATTGCTGTTGGAGCCGTGCATGACGTTGCAGTCGAATACGATCACCGAGCCGGGCTTGCCGATCGCGGTCTTTATGCCGTAGCGGTTCACCATGGCGGACAGATGGCGGTCGTCGGGCACGCCCAATTCCTGCTTCTTCAGAGAGCGCTCGAAGTGGTCGGCGGGGGTTACGCCGGTGCAGACCACGTAGTCGCGGTGTGACCCGGGTAACAGCATCAGGGGCCCGTTGCTGGGCAGATTTTCGGTCAGCGCAATGGACATGCTCAGGGCGCGCATGCGCGGCATGCCGTCTTCGACATGCCAGGTTTCGAAATCCGAATGCCAGTAGAACTCGCGTCCGCGAAATCCCGGTTTGTAGTTGAGGCGCGACTGATGAATATAAATATCGTCGTCCAGTATGAAGCGCGCCAGATCAGCCAGCCGGGGGTCGGCCACCAGTTCGGCATACAGCGGACTGAGGCTGTGTATTTTGAAGACCGAGCGTATCGCGCCGCTGTCGGCTTCCGTGATGCTTTCGGGGCGGCTCCGGATGGCGTCGCTGTCGCGCAGCCGCGCGGATTCCCGCTGTAGCATTTCGACCTCGGCGGGGCTGAACACGTCTTCCAGAATCAGCACGCCGGTGTCGTGATACTGCTGTATATGGCGGACGTCCAGGGGCGCCTTGCGCCAGTTTTCGCTGTAGATAACCGGGTCCTGGCGCGCCACGATGCCCGCGCTGCGCCCTGCGCGCGAGGCGTAGGGATCAGCGGTGGGGTCAGCGACATAATCGTCGGATATTGCGGATAAACAATCTTGGGTACGAGCTTGCATGGTTCCTCAATCGCCCACGACTGCGGCCTCCAGCGGATAGGCGCCGGTGGCGTCGTGGACTTCCTTGCCGTGAAGTGGGGGGTTGAACACACAGGCCATCTGCATTTCGCTTTTGGCGCGCAGAATATGCCGGTCATGCTGGTCGAGGGCGTACATGGTGCCGGGGGCGATGGGGTGAACCTCACCCGTGGCGCAGTCCTCGATTTCACCTTCGCCACTGATGCAGTACACCGACTCCAGGTGGTTCTGGTAGTGCATGGGCAGGTCGGCGCCGGCATAGATCGTGGTGATATGAAATGAAAAGCCCATCTTGTCGCCGCGCAGCAACAGCCGGGTGCTCTCCCAGCCTTCGGATACCACGCGGCGCTCACTCTGATTGGCCTGGGCCAGATGTCTGACGATCATTGAAATACCTCAGTGCTTTACAGTTCTCTGTATTGAACAGGTCTTCGTGTGTGGAGTTAACGTGGGCTATCTGCACACACAAGGGCCGATAAATCGCAATCAGGACGCCTGGCTGAGCGTCTCTTCCAGGACCTCGAGCACACTCTCGCGGAGTATGGCGAGACCTTCGCGCAGGTCTGCTTCGTCGATGGTCAGCGACACCAGGATCTTGACAACCTGACCGCGGTTGCCCGAGGTCTCGATAACCAGGCCCTTCTCGAAGGCGCTGGCGCTGACCTTGCTGGCGGTTTCGCCGTCGCGCAGCTCAAGCCCCTGCATCATGCCGCGGCCCTTGGGACGCGCCACGGTGGCGCCCAGTTTGTCGGCGATACCTTTCAGTGCATCGCTGATGATGCGGCCCTTGGCCTGCACGTCCCGGGCGAAGCGGTCGTCCTGCCAGTAGTGCTTGATGGCCGCGGTTGCGGTGACGAAGGCGTGGTTGTTGCCGCGGAAAGTGCCGTTGTGCTCACCGGGCTTCCACTGGTCCAGATCGGGCCGCAGCAGCACCAGTGCCATGGGCAGACCATAGC